>JARCMA010000440.1 GCA_030248405.1 Microcoleus sp. MP8IB2.171 | reverse complement strand
TGTAAATAGAGGATATGTATATTTAAATAGCAGGATTTGGCCTCTATCTATTTCCAGGGTATCGACGGTATTTTCAATAACTTGCTGCAATATTCGATCGACTTCTGAACTCGTATCGATCGATGCAGCAACTGACCTGAGTAGATTTTTGTATTTAGCTTGTCGCTGTAACTGTTCGTTTAAGCTGGCAATTTCTTGAGTTTTTTGAATGTGAGAAATCGCGCTGCCGATCGCATCTGATGCTGCTTCAAGGCGCCGGAGGTCGGCTACCGACCACTCGTGAGGTTGCGACTTACCAACAATCATCATGCCATTTACAGCCCCTCCAAATCGCGCAGGCCCTGCCAAAATTGCCCGAAAAGGCAGCGGAGTCACAGGGGAATTGGGCGATGAAGCTGCCGGAATATCAAGATAGTCGGATATCGCCACTATCTCGCCGTCTGCTAGGACGTTTGCCCAAACGGGATGTTCGAGTGATATGCTAGGCGGTTTTAATCTTGTGGTTTGGGGGTGTTCCGGTGTTGCAGTGGAATCGGCAACACCGGCAACATAGGAGACATCGCTGCTATTTTGCCAGTAAGCATTCGGATGTACTACTTTTTGGTCAACCACAGCAGTAACCAAACAGAAATCTGCCCCCCATGCAACCCCCAAAGTATTGGCTATTTGCAGCAGCAGGAGTTCTCGATCAAAGCTGGTGGCGAGAATTTGGCAAATTTGTCGCCCAAGAAGGGCAGGATCGACCTGGTACTGCATAAGACGATCCAGAAATTTTTGGACTGATACTGGTTCTGCGATTTGCGGTAAATGCAAAGTGCAAGACTCTGACGGCGATCTGTCGATCGAAGTAAAGTCTTGATTTCCCTGGCGATCGATCATGGCAACCAAGCCTTTATTCTAAGATGTTTGAGCCAGCTCCCGCTGCCAATCTAGAACCTATCCATAACTGTCGGCTTGACCGTTATGAGCCTGCTTTCTGTGTTTGTGCAGCCGGTCGGCGGGTCGCTCGATATGTAAAAATATACCCAGATCTGACCGAGTTCTATTTTCCTGTTTTCTACCCTTCGATCTGTACGGGATGAACTTTACCATCCTTTACCGGATGATTACCAATCCCATTCCCGCTAATTTTGACGGTTATTAGTAGTATGAAGCTTTTCTAGAGACCGCTTAGTGACACCCCTTTTCTTACTGTTTGATGTTTCCTATTTAAGCTTGTGATCCTAGCAAATTTTTATTGTGATACAAATCTGCCGATCGAGTGACGCCGATCGCAAAAATTCAAAATCAAAAAATTCTCACTCATAACATAGCTAAGAGTTTTCGAGTTTTTGCTCAAAAACTCATTTTTCACAACACCTAGAGGCGCACAGCGAAGTCTAGGGTTAAATTTATCGCACTTACCTACTTACTTATTTTGTGCTTCCTGTTGGGCTTTATCGCTATTTTGGCGGTAAAGTGCCGTCCGGTTCTGAGCCGTTGTGTAGCGGGGATGCTTGGAAGACACGGCGGCCATCAAATCGGAAGCTTGCTGCCACTTAGCAGCTACGACTAACCAATCCTCGCGAGATTGAGCGGTTTTGCCCTCGGTGGCTGCTTGTTCGGCTACTCGCACTGCTTGGGCAAAAGAGTCAACAGCAGAATTAACAGTCTCCTTAGAAATTTTCAAAGCAGGTTTTGCCTCCGAGGAAGGGGCAGTGGCAACTGCTTGGGTGGTGGCTTGTGTGCTGTTTGGCACTTGGGAATTAAGTCCTTTGTGGATGGCGGCCGCTGCTGCAAGCAACAGCACGGTCAAGCTGATGCCGCCGACGATACCGCGCTGAAATTGCCGCGGTTGCTGCATCGATCGAGGTATAGCCATTCTCGGCAAAGCCCGCTTGCCGGAGAGAGCTTGGCGTTCGTGATGGGCGGTGGCTAAACGCTTGAACAAATTCGGCTTTCGGAGTTTAATTTCTTGAGACCACAACAGTTGATTATCCGGATCGCGACTAATTTCTTCCAGCCACAGCAGTTGGTGTTCTCGGACAAGCCGGCTGTTGATGTTGACTCGGCGAATATTGTGCGGCGAAATGCGTTCCAAAATTTCTCGGACTCGATCGACCAAACTAGACTCTTCGAGCAGTTGGGGCGTTGCAGCTTCGCACAGCAGTTGCAGCACCCCGTCTGCAAACACAGCTCGGGCCCTGACCCCTATCTGTGCCAGTTCGTCATTAAGGATTTGAATAATCGATGCAACCGAGCCCTCGCGAGCTTGTCGAGCAATGTCATCTATTGGATTGGTCATAAAACTATCTTGACGCTTAGCAAGCTGTTAATTGTTAACCCAAAGTCTCGGATCTAATTTTTACTCATACAGGTTATCACTGACACTGCCAGGTTAAAATGAACAGATGCAAATCTTGCATACCGATCCACTTAAAATTATCACCACAGCATCGAGCGAGGCTAACAAGAAATAAACTATGGGTAAAGTAATTAGCGGTCAAATTTTTGTTGTAGACGACAACATCGATACAGATCAAATTATCCCTGCCGAATACCTGACCCTGGTTCCCTCGAAGCCGGATGAGTACGAGAAACTAGGCAGTTACGCTATGATTGGGTTGCCCGATCGCTACGGTAAGTTTATCGAATCCGGTGAACAGAAAACCCGGTATCCGATTATCATAGCGGGCGAAAATTTTGGCTGCGGTTCTTCGCGGGAGCACGCTCCCATCGCTCTGGGAGCCGCTGGCGTCACAGCAGTGGTGGCTTTGTCTTACGCACGCATTTTCTTTCGCAATTGCTCGGCTACTGGCGAATTGTACCCGATCGAATCAGTCGAGCGGCTCTGCGACTTGTTTGTAACGGGCCAAGAAGTGACGATCGACTTTACAGCAGAGGTAATTGTCAACCACACTCTCGATCGAACTTTCTCGCTCAAACCTTTAGGAGAAGTAGGCCCCGTAATAGATGCCGGAGGGTTGTTTGACTACGCGCGCCAAACGGGAATGATTGCGGCTCGCTCTTAACTGTTAAAAACCCCTGCAATGTAGGGTGTACCACCGGGCGCACCTTACCAGAAAGAATTGGTTTAAAGCCTCTCCCCTTTAGGGAGAAATTAAAATCAGACTATTCATTACTCCAATCCTCTTCCTTCTAGGTAGAGGTCGCTGTCAACTGTCAACGGTCAACGGTCAACTGTCAACGGTCAACGGTCAACTGTCAACGGTCAACTGTCAACAGTCAACGGTCAACTGTCAACGGTCAACGGTCAACTGAAGAATATCTCCCAGCTCAAACCGCTCCCATCTAGGGTGCGCGGAAATTTTCTCAAATCGACTCAATAAAATTCAATAAAATACGCTGGTGAGCAATGCCAAAAGGTCGCACATCTCCTGACTGCTCAGAAAAGCATTTTCCCGCCTGAATCTGCTCCGGTGTCAACAACTTCATATCCCACCCCTCAAGCAAAACTAAATCCTTGACATCCGCACTAAGTTGTGCATGAAAAACGTGGCGAACGACATCTTTTTCGACATCACAACAGAAAAAAGAAACACTTGCAGGAGCATAGCCAATTTCCTCTGATAATTCCCGCACTACAGCAACTTCCGGCGTTTCCCCTGGTTCCAAGTGTCCGCCAAACAAAGCCCAATGTCCGGGATACCTGATATGAGGAATATCGTCTCGCAACTGACAGAGAAACTTGCCGTCTTGGTACAAAATTGCGATCGCAACGTGAATTTTAGTCATGTGTTATAAAGAGAAAAGGCAGAAATTGCTGTAGAAGCGGGTTCACCAACATCTGTAAAACTAACCAAAAATATAGGTAAACCCGCCCCGACCATAATATTATGGTTAATGAACTTTAAACCCACATTCCGCAGATATTCAGACAAATTTAATAATTTTAAATTGGGAGGCATGAAACCCTGAAATAAATACCTAGCAAAGATTT
>JARCMA010000439.1 GCA_030248405.1 Microcoleus sp. MP8IB2.171 | reverse complement strand
CGCCTACAAAAACAAAACCCGCCTCCGCGGGTTGAAGAACCTGCCGTTAAAATTACGTTGTTTTCGACCGTCCGCGGAGGCGGACATCGTTTGTGTAGAGGCGGTTTCAACCGCCGTCTTCCCTCGCGGACAAACATCCTTTACCTATAATCCGAAGTCTGAATGTTCTTCAACCTCGCCGCGTATTTCATGCCGTATTCCGGGCGACAGAAGCGATCGACCTGAGACTCAAAAAACGCCCGATTCGCCTTCAAATGCTTCGGATTCGGGTCATCCAAAGGATATAGAAGCGCAGCCCGCAGCGCGTGAATCACCGCCGAAGTTACACAATACATCGATCGCTGGAATGTCACCCCAATTTGATTCAGGATATCATCTTCTCCGCGACACCGCTGTTTGTAGAAATCCCTCAAATAAGGCGGCAAGAAGTGCAGCATATCTTGGGCTAGCAAAGTCGGCGGAATTCCCGCCGTACCTACGGGGAATTTGTCTGCATACAAAACTCCGTAGTGGAAGTCTTTTTGATCGTCGGGAACTTCCCTGGCTTGCGCGTTGTACGATTTGGTTCCTCGGAACGGCGAAGTGCGGTAAAATACAGATTCTACGTAGGGTAGCGCTGCTTCGTACAGCCAAGTGAAACCTTTAGATTTCGGGATGATTTCGTAGGTTTCGCCGTCGATGAGAACGTGGTGGTAAATCGGGCGTCCGGCGATCGCAAATATGCCATTTACCAGGAAATCCATCGCTTGCGGGACTGTGGTAATTTTCCCTTCATCGTACAAATCGGATACTTCAAAAAACACCGGCGCCATGACTTCCCAGAATAAACCGAGATTGCTGTAATAAGACATCTGGCGGCACTGTTCTAAAAACATTTCCGGGAATGCTTTGTGAAGTGCCAGCATGAACGGGTCTTTTTTGAAGTAAGCTTTAATGGCGCGATCGGCATTAGCCTTATATTCGTCACTGTCCAAATAAGGATCGAATTGATTCGTCGGCACGTACAAGCCCCGGTGCCAAAGCATTGACCTCATGCACTCTTCGGCAAATTCCATGTTAATGCGATCGTGCCACAAATGATGAAACAATCGCGGCATTTTCCCAGTTTCTCCCTTCTCCATGAACTCCAAAAGTTCAGGGTGAGCGCTTCCAGTCCCGCGCCAAATCCGCAAATCTGCACCATCACCTGCATAGTGATTTTGCAAGTCTAAATACTCCTGGGGTAAGAAGTATTTAAAGAAAGGAAGCGGTTGTAAAAATACCCGTTCGGCGATGTAAAGCAAATCCCGCCAATAGAAGTCCATCGGCACCGCGTAGGCTTTCCAGATAGCGATAATTTGCATCAGATTTTCTGGCGTATCTGGAATCATCGCTCCGCCAGCTTCTAGCCTGTGAATTACATCTGCAAATTCGTGCTTGGAAGGAGGGAGTTTAGTTGCTGGTTTAGTAGGGGTTTGTACCATTTTTAGTTTCTCCTAATGAATAGCAATATTATTTGGACAATTTGAACCGTGGATTCTTATTTTTCTGTCCCGCAAAAGCTGCCTTTTGTTCTAAACTCGACTTCAGTCGTTATTGAGGGAAGCAGAAATCAATTCTTGACGCAACCGCAGAGCATGAAAGATACTCAAAACATCATGCTTCCACTCTGGTAATAGCAGTGTCATAGCAATCTCTTCTACAGTATGAATGATGCCAGAAATAATAGCTAGCCACAGGGCAATTCCAGCATAGTTAAAGCCGAAAAGAGCAACAGTAGCAATGAACAGAGTTAGTCCCCAAAATTTAGCGGAGTAGGTGTGGTAGCTGGCTGGTTTACCATATTTTACCAAATTCACAATCCACCATGCTAACTGTACAAAAACAACAGTCAGCAGCGGTACTCGAAAGGCTATTACCATATCTTTGTGCACCAGCCATGCACTGGCAAATACGCAGATGTAGAAGCAGACATCAGCCCAACTATCGGCTTGACGTAATTGTGCATTACTGACACCTATGCGTCTGGCAATAATGCCGTCGAAGATATCTGATAAAAACCCAACCACGTAACCGATGATGAACCAAATGCTGATTGTGCCATCAACAGCATCCCAGAAAAGGAATGGCGCGATTGCGGCGCGAAGTGCCACAAGAATACCAGGAACAAATTTCATCATCGGTGGCGGTAGTGATTAATGACTGATGACTGATGACTAATGACTAATGACTAATGACTGATGACTGATGACTAATGACTAATGACTGATGACTAATGACTAATGACTGATGACTGATTTCTCAGATTGATAGCTAATAGCTACTTGAGCATTTCTGTCAGCCGGAAGAGTCGCAACGATCGCATTTGTAGTCGATTCGCTCCACTTGAGCAGCCAAGCAGGTTGAATTCCCAACACAAAAATGATGCCCGCTAAAACCAGCGCCGGCATATTTTCGCCAAACGTCACTGGAGGATAGTAAGCCGTGGCGTTATCCAACTTCCCAAAACAGGTGCGGTTGAGCAGAATCACAAAGTAAACTGCTGTTAAACCAGAGGCTAAAATGCAGATTAAAGTTGGAATTGGAAAGACTGAAAAACTGCCCTGAAATACTAAAAATTCGGCAATAAAACCCACCAAACCGGGAATTCCGGCGCTTGCCATGCCGCCTAAAACTAACAGGGAACTGGCCGTGGGTAAACCCCGCATTGGGTTCATCAAGCCGTTGAGCACGTCTAAATCCCGTGTGCCGACTTTGGTTTCGATGATGCCTACCAAATAAAACAGCAAAGCTAAAATCAAGCCGTGGCTTACCATTTGCCCGACAGCGCCGATTAAGGCGAGTTTGGTGCCGGCGGCGCAAGCAACGAGGATGTATCCCATATGCCCGATCGAACTATAGGCTACCATGCGTTTGATGTCTTTTTGGGCGATCGCGCTCAAAGCCCCGTACATCACGCTCACAGTCCCGATAATCGCTAAAGCGGGAGCTATAATCGACCAAGTTTCGGGAAACATCTGCAAGCCAAACCGCACTAAACCGTAAGTTCCCAACTTCGCCAGAATCCCTCCCAGCAGAATTGCTGTTGCTGGCGAAGCTTCGACGTAAGCATCCGGCAGCCAAGTGTGCAGCGGCACCAAGGGAATTTTAATTCCCAACCCAATTAGCAAAATTGTTAGCAGGATTAACTGCACATTTCTCGGCAATACTTGAGTGGTAATCGCACTGTAATCGAAATTTAAAGAACCGCTCAGCCAAGCCACACCCAAAAATGCTGCCAGCACTAAAAGTCCCGAAACTGCCGTGTAGATCAAAAACTTCATGGCAGCGTATTCCCGCTGCTTTCCGCCCCAAATCGCAATCAACAGGTAAAAAGGAATTAATTCTACTTCGTAAAACAGTACAAACAGCAGCAAATTTTGAGACATCAAAGCTCCGGCCACACCAGCATTGATTAGCAAAATCAAAGCGTAGTAAAGCTGGGGGCGCTCCATCTTTTCGCCAGTGCCGTAAATGACTAATAGCGTCAGCAAAGCACTTAAAACCAGCAGCGGCAAGGACAAGCCGTCAATGCCCAAGTTGTAGCTCAAACCTAATTGTGGAATCCAAGGCAAATATTCTTGAAATTGCAGTCCCGAATTGGCTGTATCGAATTGAGTCAACAGCCAGATATTCAAAATAAAAATAGCAGAAGCAAAAGCCGAGGCTATTGAACGCAGACGCATCCCATTGATATTTCCGGGCAGGAACCCGACTACCGCAGCGCCCAACGCGGGCAACCAGAGCAAGGTACTAAGCATAATGTGTGAAGAGTGAAGAGTAAAGAATCAATTTTCTACGCTTTTGTGATTAATGATTGGAGAGTTTAGATGTTAACTTTACCCCTAGTTATCAATCAAAAATTGCATTAAGACTCAATCAGAATATTGACTGCACCAGTGTCTAAGTCGTAATATCCACCAACAACTTTCAGTTTATTTTCCTCAATTAACTTAGAGATAACTGGAGATGCTTTTAACCTTTTAGTTTGCAGCACAACATTGGCTTTACAGGCATTTTCTAGACGGTCGCCCGCTTGGTCTTTCGAGCTTTCTACAGCAGGCTTAATTGCTTCGATTAAACTGCCAATTTGACCGGGAACCTGAGTTCCTTTGATGGTTGCGTCTACCGCACCGCACCTTTTATGCCCGACTACTACAAGCACTTTTGCTCCCAATACCAGCGTGCCAAATTCCAGGCTGCCAATTTCTTCTGGGGTAGCAACATTTCCGGCCACGCGACAGACAAATAAATCTCCCAATCCCTGATCGAAGATAATCTCCGAAGGAAAGCGGGAATCTGCACAGCCGAGAATAGCAGCAAAGGGTTTTTGAGTTTTGACAACTTCAACGAGACGGGATAAGTCTTGGTGGGGACTTTGGCGTTTTCTGTCAACAAACCGCTTGTTCCCGTCCATTAACTGTTTCAGAGCTGTATCGGGAGTCAAGTCATTTTGAGCAATTGCTGGTTTCGGTGCAGCCAAATCAGCGCCTGCTCCTGCTGCGAGTATCCCTGTACCAATTGCTCCTGCGACAAATTTGAGCGAATTGCGCCGGGAAAGATTTACTTGTCTGTCATTTGGATTCATTGCTGCCTTAAGAGAGAATGTTTGAAATCTTTGTTCAAGAATTCATGATTTTAAGATTTTAGATTAAAAGTGTCACCTAAAATCTGCAATCTTATTATCTCTTTACCCGCCCACAATCAGCGACAGGCGAGCTAGCAGCGGCCAGCTTACGAGCAGTCCCAAAACTGCCACTCCGAACAGAATTGTCAAGGCGTAAAACTGAGTTTGACCGTTAACATTGTACTTGAGGCTTTGCCCGCCAAAAACCGTTGCAAAACCGATTAAGTTCACGAATCCATCAACAATATTGCGATCGACCCAAGAGACAATTTGAGCAACTAAACCGACTGCAAATATCACTGTCACCCGGTAAAGTTTGGCGGTGTAAAAGTCGTAGGCAAAAAAGTCTTGCAAAGCTTGAGAACCGATTCGCACTGGTTTTTCCCATTTCTCGTTCAGGTAAACAAATGCTCCGGCACCGATGCCGATCGCACTTGACAAAGCTAACAGTCCGGCCGCAGTATAATTCAAAGTTGCCAAAGGCAGTAATTGCCACGCTGCGAACAAATGCGGGACGTGCAAGGTAAATCCCATTAACACGGTCATCGGCAAGATAAAAGGCCAGTGAACTTCCGGCGAACGTTCGGTCATCTGCTTCGGTTTGCCACCGAAAACTAAACCGAAAACGCGCACTAAGCCAAAAGCAGTCACGCCGTTGACAAACAACACTACTACTAACAGTGAAGGGTGAGTTTCCGAAAGCCCGCCTGCTAATTCTGATAAAGCCCAGAAGCAACCGAAGGGCGGTAGTCCAATCACTCCAGCGGTGCCGACAAGAAACGATATTCCCGATATCGGGCGCTTCGGCCACAAACCGCCGAGATTTCGGACATCTTGAGTGATGCTGTTCCAAACTACGGAACCGATGCTCATCACCAACAAACCCATTGCCAAGGAATAAGCAAATATCAATGTCAAAGCTGTTTGGGTTTGTCCGGTACCGACGGCGATAAATACTAAGCCCATGTAGGAGCTAACTATATAGGATAGCGTGCGCTTGATGTCGATTTGGGCGATCGCAATTAAGGAAGCACCCACCGCCGTTGCAGCACCGACAATAATAGTTGTCTTCAGTCCCACGGGCGACAAAGCAATCACCGGCTGCAATTTAATCAAAATCCAAGCGCCGGTTTCCACAACCACCGTGTTCCGCAAAATCGTTGCCGGCAAGGGGCCTTCCATCGCCTCATCCAGCCACAGGTGCAAGGGAAACTGAGCGCATTTGCCCATCGGGCCGGCAATCAAAGTTAAACTCAACAGCGTCGCCACTGTGGGGTCGATGTTTGCAGTCTTAGCCCAAACTGCCAACTCGTCAAAATTCCAAGTTCCAGCCAGCGGCAGAATTGCGACTACTCCCATCAACAGGAATAAGTCTCCCACGCGCTTAGTCAAGAAAGCATCGCGGGCTCCTGTCACCACCAAAGACTGATTGAACCACAGCCCGATTAGCAGGTAAGTTCCCAGAGTCAGGACTTCCAGAATCATGTAGCTGAAAAACAGAGAGTTGGACAAAACCAAGCCGCACATCCCAGCTTCAAACAGCCCCATCAGGGAAAAGAACCTAGCCCAACCCCAGTCCATCTCCATATAGCCGACTGCATAAATCTGTGCCAGAAAATTCAGTCCAGCTATCAAAACTGTCGCCCCGACGGTGACAGGAGAGATGTCTACGGCAATGGTTAAGTCTAAACCTGCCACATTCAGCCAGGGAATGAACTGGTGTTGGGCGGGTTGGTTCCAAATAGCTGTCAAGGCGATAACGCCGTGGACGAAAGCGAAAAAAGTTAAGATGGCGTTGACGTAACCGGAGGGTCTAGGCCCCGTGCGGCGAGTTATTGCTGGGAACCACAGTATCGAGAGAAATGCGCCGATGAGTGGATAGCAAGGTATAAACCAAACGGTCTGGAGTAGGATTTGAGCCATTGGCACTACCTGTAATTGTTACAAAAATTTAAAAATGTGAGAATTATTCCGATGCGCTGACGACAGCAGTGGAAAGCCCGAAGGCAGAAGTAAAGAAAATTTTGGGGTTTGCCTCTGATTTCCTTGCCATCGTCAAACCGAGCGCATCATAATCGACTTATTAATTTTATATTAAGTATTGCATTAAATTTTCATATTTCTGATTTAGCATATCTATATGCACCAATAAACTCCACTTATAGGTATTTAGAGGCGCGGATTGTAGACAAACAAATCCTTGTCGATTTCACATCTTGCGCCCTTTTGATGAACAGGCAAGATGCCTGTTCCACTCATAGTTCAATTTTTTTTGTGGGGAGTAGGGGTTGGGCCGGAGGGGAGCATCTCATATTTGTAAAAACACTTCTTCTGGCTTCTTCCTTCTTCCTCTTTCCTCCTGCCTCGGGCCTCGCAGCCTCGGGCCTCAAAACTCCAATTTCTAGCTTGCCTGCTTTCATTGAGATGCTCCCGGCCGGAGTGCCCGCCCGTGAAAGGCTTATGTTGTAAAATATTAAAACCGCTCAATGTCCCAAGCTGATTCTGGAAGTTTGGCTTGGCGCTGTCCGATCGCCCTTGCCCTGACATTTATTAGACCGATCGGCGTATTGAACAAATCTACCAGATCGGAGCGGGCGATCGCACTTTTGGCAGCCGCCACCGGAAATTCCTTTAACAGCCACCTAGCCAGCCGATAACAATATTCCCCTGTTGTGAATTCTCGCATCAAATCGACACCGTGGAGTTCGTGCAAATATTTATTAGATTCGCCGTACCGATACCATTGACTTTGTAACTGTTTTATTGTAGAACGGTGGCGGTGTCGGACGATCGCATTTTGGGCAAAATGTAATTGATAGGATGTTTCCCGCAAAATCCGCCAACACAAGTCAGCATCGCCGCCACTGGTGAGGTAAGGGCGAAATAAACCGACTCGTGCTAAAATCTGCCTGCGTACAGCTAAGTTGGCCGTTTGACCGTAGGGACAAAAAGGGTGAGCGAGAGTATGTTTTTGAGATAAAGTATTTTCACGGACTGCGTGTTTTTCTAAGACAGTGTTACCGGGAAGGGCGAGGATTTCACCACAGCTAATACCTATTTCTAAGTCAGCGAATGGTTTCACTAAATTTTGCAACCATTGAGATTCGGGGCGACAGTCTGCGTCGGTAAAAGCGATGATTTCGCCTATTGAGGCGCGAATCCCTTTGTTTCTGGCGGCGTAGGAACTTTGAATCTTATTTTCGCTGAGATTGCGAATGGTGATTTGATTGAACCCTTCTTGGTTGGGGGATTTGGCTGCTGCTTGGAGGATGGTTGAAGTGCGATCGCAACTGTTGTTGTCTACTAATAGATATTCTACACTGTGTGGCGGATAAGTTTGCGATCGCAGACACTCGATTAATTCCGGCAAATCCGTCTCGCCGTTATAAACAGGCACAACCACCGAAACAATCGGTAAAAACTCCTGACTGTTCATGATTTGCCCTTAACTTCCTTACCCGTTTGTAGTGAGGACTTCATACTAAACTCGGCTTAAATACCCTTTCTTTCTTAGTCCGCGGAGGCCGACATCGTTTGTATAGTAGCGGTTTCAACCGCCGACTCTTATCTTAATTATCGAATAATTTCTACTTCTGTGCCTTTTTGCACAAACTGATACAACTCCTCAACATCCTTATTTTCCAACGAAACGCAGCCCAAAGTCCAGTTCGATCGCTTTTTTATGATTTTCTCTGAATTAGCAGGCACGCCGTGAATCCCCACCTCGCTGCCAATGCTATCGTACCATTTGATTGTACCTGCTTGCTTAGCTTTGATATGTTTTCGCCAAGATTGTTTAGTGGGATAATCCAGCCAGAGAAACTTCGACCAAGCTGCGTGAGGATAAAGGTCTTTGATACTAAAAATTCCTTCCGGCGTCCGCG
The DNA here is from genome assembly GCA_030248405.1 of Microcoleus sp. MP8IB2.171. Lineage (GTDB taxonomy): Bacteria > Cyanobacteriota > Cyanobacteriia > Cyanobacteriales > Microcoleaceae > Microcoleus. The sequence goes on along the minus strand of JARCMA010000439.1, from coordinate 244 downwards.
AATCGCCTGCTTTTAGTTTATCACCTGCGGGATTGCCACCAAATACCACGGGATAAGATTTAACAGGCTGTTTGTTGTCGTATACAGTCAGTTTATATTTTGATTTTTCCACCAGGATTGAAATTCTAGTTTTATCTAACTTATCCGGTTCGCCTAAAATTTGTGCTAGGGGTTTGCCGTAGTTTAATAAATTATCTGGTGGAAATTGGGTGTGTAAAACATTTAAATCGTCAGCCGGACAATT
>JARCMA010000438.1 GCA_030248405.1 Microcoleus sp. MP8IB2.171 | reverse complement strand
GTTTTTCCATTCCTTTATCTAATGTCTATCTCGTCTTCTTGTCAAGGGGGTTGAGCAATTACGATGTTTTTATGAATTCTAGATGCGAGATTTTTGAGTGATTTTACAGCAGCCGACAAAGATTAGACCTCTTGCACTCATTCGCAGACCAGATTAAATTATCTGCGTCTATCGGTGTTTATCCGCTTGAAATCTGCGGTTTACCCATCAATCAAATATTTATGCAAGAGGTCTATTAGCTAAGTTAAAAAGCAGGATTTTTCCTGTCCAAAAAAAACTCGCCTCTCAAGTTTCAAACTTTGCTGTCATTTTTGAAAGTTGCGCGGGCCCGTGTAACCGGATAACTCAGCGAGTTTATCCAAAGTTTGTGTCCCCGAATAAAACTGACCTTGAATTTCCCAAGTCGGGAAACCTTTAACATTTGCAGCAGCAGCTTGGCAAATTTCAGCGCGGGAATTTTGTCCTCTGGGATCGCATTCAAAATAATCAATTATTTTGGCTGCTTCTTTCCCGAACAGCATTTTTTGATCGTGGCAGTGGGGACACCAGTAAGCGCCGTATTCTTTAGCGCCGATTTGTCGGAGGTGGCGGGCTAAAGCAATTTGTGCCGGCCCGGAGGTTGTGGTGACTGCAGGGGGTAGAATTCCGGGGGTAGAAGAAACAAAAGGAGCAGGTGAGCTGACGCTGTTATAAAGTCCCAATGCGCCGATCGAACTTACCATCGCCACCAAAATGCCTGTAAACACCAACTGTCCGATATCTTCCCACTCGCGCCCGACTAGAGTCAGCACAAACAGCGACAGCGCAAATACGGCGGAAGTGATGCAGTAAATGCACAGTTCCTGAATTTCAAAAGCCATCAAATACATCAAATAGCTGCTGAAAATTACCATCGCAGCGGTGATGATAAATAGCGCTTGCCAAGTTCTGTTTTCTAGTTGAGAGTGCAGTCCTTTGTTGGTGTCTGGATTGACGGCTTTGGGAGCTAATGCCAAAATTGCGATGCTCAGGTAAGCCAGGCAACCTAATAAACTTAAAGGCACTGTGCCAAAGACTGTAGCGTAGGGACTGTTGAGAACTTTGTCGCAGCCGCTGGTGGGACAAATGACTGAGGCTGTCGTGAATTTAGCGATCGTGAGATAGGCCGTTTCTACGACGCCTATGGCTGCGATCGCTGCCATCAGAGTCCTAGACCAGCGATGAATCCAAGGGGTTGAACGTCGGCGAATCATTTTTTGATTTGGTAGTTTGGGAATTGGGAATTGGGAATTGTTGACTGTTGACTGTTGACTGTTGACTAATGACTGTTAATTGTTAACTAATGACTGATGACTGATAACTGATGACTACTGACTACTGCCAACTGCCAACTGCCAACTGCCAACAGTCAACTCCCAACAGTCAACTGCCAACAATTCCCATTTTACGTTTTACTTGTGAGTTTGCCCGGTTCCGGTGTTGGCCCTCTTGAGCCATTAGCATCTCTATTTTCCTGTTCGCGCTCTTTCTGTGACAAGCTGCGACGGGCGGCTTCTACAAACTGACTGACGCGGATCGGATCGATGGGCTGCTCGATGCGGCCGTTGCGCTTCAGGGAGCTCGATACAATTACACCATCGGCAGCTTGCATAAGGGTGGAAACGTTTTCCCACGAGGCGCCGCTGCCGATAAAAACTGGAATTTCCCCGGCGGCTGCACTCGCGAGTTCTAAGTCTTCGAGATTGGGAGGGCTGCCGGTTGTCCAGCCGGAAAGGATTACGGCGTCGGCTAAGGCGCGCCCGATCGTCTCTTGGACGGCTGTGGTCAAGTTGGGGCTGCCCAGGGGACGCCCGTGCTTGACTAACACGTCTGCGAATATTTTGACATCGCTGCCCAATTCCCGGCGGTAGCGCAGTAACTGGTGTGCTTGTCCTTCAATTAAGCCTTGGTCTGTAGCCATGATGCCGTTGAGGACGTTGACGCGGATGAATTGGGCTCCAGTGCAGGAGGCGATGGCGATCGCGCTGTGGGCGTCGTTTCGCAGTACGTTAACGCCGATCGGCAGCGTCACCAGATTGGTTAGCCTCTCGACTACCAGAGTCATGGCACTTACCACAGCCGGATCTACGCAGTCTTTGGCAAAAGGAGCGTCGAAAAAGTTCTCGACTATGATACCGTTTGCGCCGCCAGAAGCCAGCGCAGTAGCCTCTTGCTCGGCTCTTCCGATAATCGCTTTGAGGTTCCCGCCCCAGCGGGGAGAAGTTGGCAAAGGCTGTAAATGTACGACACCGATTATGGGATTCGGCGTTTTGAATATTTGTTTTAAGTCCACGGATTTTCCTGAAACCACCAAGTTCACTGACGGCTGACGGCGGATTTTGACGGTATATTCTAGAATTCTATATCCACGCGGGCTATTCCGATGACTCAATCGCGCAGGGACTCTCGGTACAAGCCCGAATTTAGCAGCAGTTTTTTGTTTTCGTTCGAGGTTAATAGTTGAAAGTTGTTCTGATCATTTTCGCCCTCACCGCAGGATTGTGGGCAGCAATCGAAGTGCTGCTGCGCGTGCTGCTGGGTTTTGGCAATCCCTTGATTTACATTGCTGATGCCGAGTGTGGCTATTTGTTGGCGCCCAACCAGAGGGTGCGCCGCTTGGGAAACCGGATTGAGATTAACGAGTATTCGATGCGTACTGGAGCGATCGCCCCAAGTCCCGCTGCGGAAACTCTGCGCGTCTTGCTGTTGGGTGATTCTGTCGCCAACGGCGGTTGGTGGACACATCAGACAGATACGATCTCGGAAATTATGGCTCGGCTGTTGAGGCTGCAACTACAGCATCTGGCGAGCGATCCACAATTAGGTTCACAAGTCAACTATTCAAATTTTGAAGTTCTCAACTGCTCAGCCAATTCTTGGGGGCCGAGAAATCAACTTGCTTATGCCAAGCGGTTTGGTGTTTTTGGGGCAAAGGCTTTGGTGTTGCTGCTGAATACGGACGATTTATTTGCATCGGCTCCCTGTGCTCTGGTTGTAGGGCGCGATCGATCTTACCCGGATCGCAAACCCCGATCGGCTACGCTAGAGTTATTGAGCCGCTACCTGCTCCCTGTAGCGCCGACTGCCCAATTGCCACCACCCGTAGCTACAAGCGGCGATGTAGTCGGCTGCAACTTAGAAGCTATTCGCCAAATCCAGAAAATAGCTGTATCCGCCAACGTCGAGTTTTTGCTAGCCGTCACGCCCAAGCGGGGTGAACTCGGCGGCCCGGGCCCTCGCGACTGGGAAGTCAAAGCTAGAGCGCGTCTCGCCGAACTCGTAGAAACAGAGAAAATTACTTACATAGATTTTCTTCCCATTTTCAATTGTGCGGCCGAATTTCCAACTTTGTATCGAGACAGCATTCACCTGAGTCCTCAAGGCAATCAGCTAGTTAGCAAAACCATCAGTCGTCAAATAGTCGCTCTTTTTTTGCATAAATCGTGATTTCACCTAAAGACGGATACTTGCCCACGACTTCTGTTGTCGAAAGCAAAAAAGTTGAAACCTTAGTTCAAGCCCCCAGATTCATCTGCGGAGTCAATCTAAGATCTAAAATTGTTCGACTGAGCGCAACTCGACGCTCGCACTCGCCGAACTTCTCACGCCGAATTGCCCAATCTCAAATCGACTGACATCGAATCCGGTTGCATGGGAACAGTTACCCTCTTCAACGAACAACAAACCCAAACTGTAAAAGCACCCGGAAACGACACGATTTGTCTCGATTTAGCTAACTTGCAAAGTAGACTCTAGCTCTTTCGGATACCAAGCTTGACCGTCGAGAGCCATTTGCTCGATCACACTCGCAAGCCGCAGAGCTTTGAGAGCTTGTTCTCCTCCCACAGAAGGCTGATTTCCACCCCGCACGCAATTAATAAAATGCTCCAATTCTGCGTGGAGCGGTTCAATATTGCTGGTGTAAACTTTCTCGATCAACCCATCTTGACGGTAAAGCACCTGACCGTAATCCGTCACGTAATTGGCGGTTGTTTGTCGGTGAATCAAGATTTCGTTGTTGAGAAAATCTGCCTCTGTCAGAGAATTCTTGCAGTGAGCCACGATTGAACGGAGTTTGCGGTGCGTCACCTTACTGGCAGTCAGGGTGGCGACAATGCCGTTAGCAAAGTTCAACGTCGCTGTCACGTAGTCTAAATAACCTGAATCTGAGGCCCTGCTGCCGCTGGCGGTCAGCTTGACCACTTGGGAATCTGCCAATTCCAAAAGCAAGTCGATGTCGTGGATCATTAAATCCAAAACTACCGATACGTCGTTAGCCCGCTGGGAATAGGGACTCATCCGGTGAGCTTCCAATGCCAGTAACTCTTCAGTTTTCAGCACTTTGCCGAGTTCCTGAAAAGCTGGATTGAAGCGCTCGATGTGACCCACTTGTAAAATCCGGTGGGCCTCAGCAGCCGCGTTGACCAAAGATTCGGCTTCGGCAATGCTAGCCGCGATCGGCTTTTCAATTAAAACGTGAACACCCGCTTGGAGACAAGACATCCCCACAGGGTGATGCAGGCGAGTTGGAACGGCGACGCAAACTGCATCTACGTGGGCGAGCAAATCCCGGTAGTCTTCAAAGAAGCGAACCCGGTATTTGCTTGCTACATCTATTCCCCGCTCTACATTTATGTCTGCAACACCCACGAGCTCGATATCTTTCAGCAAGCTCAGAACTCGCGTGTGGTGCTGGCCCATATTGCCAACCCCAACGACCCCAATGCGAAGGGGCTCGGGTTGACTTCGCTGACCGAAAACGTTTGCGTATCCCAATGACATCCTATCTAGCACTCCTGGATTCTCCTCCACCACCACAGGAATCAAGCCCCTTGGCTTCCCTCAGCTACTCACAGCCATCCAGATAGTACCACAGTGAAACTATTTGTGAAGAATTTCTAAGTTGGGCTGGGATTCTGGCCGTCAGCAATTACGCAGGCGCTACTTATGCACGAGAGCTTAACATTGCGGTATTTTTATATAAAATTACGTATTGACAAATATCATTATACATGATATGTGCAGGCGATCACGCTTGCCTCTACTTCGTTATTGACTGCGCGCTGCCATTGTTGCTGTACGTCGGAGAAACGGGGCGAACTCTCAAGCAGCGGTGAGCGAACCACGATTGTTACCAAAAAAATGGGTCTAAAGCCCCGTTATTCTAGGAAGGCTTTCTTAAACTGTGGTATAATTACGACTTTTAATAGGTCGTGCTGGCAGTGGAGGGGGACAGCCTTTTGGTAGGTGAAACTGCTGGAGTTTGGTATTTTAAACTTAGAAACCATATAGGAAGAATCTGCCATCTCCGAATCAAACATGGATCGATTTGAATTTCAGCTAGCAATGCTGCAAAAAGGAGCTGAGGAACTAGAGAAAAAAATAGCTAACTTCAATACAATTTTGCTGCAGGTAAAAACTGCAGCAATTACCATTTGGGTAGCGCTGATCGGTTGGGCATTTGCCAGCAAAATAAATGCGTTAGTTCCGCTGGGATACGTTATAATTTTTGGTTTTTGGTTGTTAGAAGCCACCTACTGGAAGGTGCAATTTTATTACATACAAAGAATCCATGCAGTTACCCAATTCTTGAATAATGAAAGCGCCTTAGATGAAAGTTTTAATACCCGTTCGATACCGGAAGGTCTCGTTTACCCGCTCGGTTTGTTAAAAACACTTAAAATGCCTTCTTTATGGAGAGCTCTTTGTGCTCCATCAATCTATATTTTTTATACCTTTTTGTTTGTTGTTAATTCGATCGTTTGGTTGATAACTCTTAAAACAGTTCTATAACTCAATACGGTTCACTTAACATATTTATGCCCCGGAGATCCCTCTAAATCCCCCTTAAGAAGGGGGACTTTGAGAGCATTCTTGTCCCCCCCCTTTTTAAGGGGGGTTAGGGGG
>JARCMA010000437.1 GCA_030248405.1 Microcoleus sp. MP8IB2.171 | reverse complement strand
GTCCCCCTTCTTAAGGGGGATTTAGGGGGATCTCCGGGGCATAAATATGTTAAGTGAACCGTATTGCGTTAAATCCGGTACACAATTCCTGGCAAAACCCCCACCCGTTAAATCCCTTAAATCCCCTACATTGCTAGTTGCCCAACTTGCTTCTAACTAATATCAACTTTTGTCTTTAAATGAACAGTAAAAGTAGAGCCAACATCCAACTCACTCTCAACAGTGATATCGCCGCCCATCATCTGGCAAAACAAGCGGCTAATGGCCAATCCTAAACCAGTGCCACCGTACTTGCGAGTAGTCGAAGCGTCCCCTTGAATAAAAGGTTGAAACAAACCCTGCTGCTGTTCTGCCGACATCCCAATCCCCGTATCGGATACCTGCAAATAAACCGAATCGCTGCCACCTGCTGATTCGCGAGTCCCGCTCAACAGAACGGTTCCACCTTCGGTAAACTTCAGGGCATTCGAGAGCAAATTGAATAGAATTTGCCGGACTTTAGTCAAATCTGCATACATCACTCCCAAATTTTCAGAGCAAGAAACTTGCAATTGATTGTGATTTTTTTCGACCAAAGGGTGCAAAGTTGCAACGACTTCTTCTATTAAATTACTGAGGTCAAATTTTTCTAAATAAAGCTCCATCCGACCGGCTTCTATCTTAGAAAGGTCTAGAATATCGTTAATTAAAGTCAGCAAGTGTTTGCCGGCATTATAAATTTTTTGGGTATCGGGAATGATGTCTTCGAGTCCCGATTCCCGTGCTTCTTCTTGTAGCATTTCGCTGTAACCGATAATCGCGTTGAGCGGCGTCCGCAGCTCGTGGCTCATATTGGCTAAAAAAGTGCTTTTAGCTCTCGAAGCTGCTTCAGCTTTGTGTAAGGCTTCTTGCAAGGCTATTTCGGCTCTTTTTCGCTCGGCAATTTCGATGCGGAGCAGTTTATTGGCGGTGGTGAGTTGAGTGGTGCGCTGATCGACGGTCATTTCTAGCTGCGCTTTGGCTTTGGAGAGTGCTTCCTGAGCCCGCTGGCGCTCAAATCCTTCGATCGCCAACGCTACCAAATTTGCCAAAGAATCGGCGAAGGTGCGCTCCTCCAGAGCCCACTGGCGGGGCGCGCCTATATGTTCGAGAGAGAGGATGCCCACGATCTGGCCGCCAAGCCTAATTGCTACATTTAATATGGATGAATTAGGCTTGCTGGCATTTGGCAGCACAGCGGAATGTTCGGCTAGCGAAGATGAGTGGGACAAATTTGTTTGTAGAGAGTTTTGAGTCTTTGTCGTAGGTTCTAAAGCATTGTCCGATCGCCAATTTTCGCCCGGTGCGTCGCCTTCAACCTCTAAAATTGATAAACTTAAATCGCTTGCCGATTTTGACTCCCGGCTCAAATGATTCTCCTGGGTGCGATCGTACAAGTCGAGACAAACTAATTTGAGGCTGGGGATTTTAAACTTAGAATGATTGCCCCCCTCGTGTTGCTCTGGGGGGGTGGCGTCTGTATCGAGTGGCTCTGTTTGGTTGTGAGCGATCACTCTCTCGGTAAAATTTAGCTGGGGATCTGTCGGGTAGCGAGTTCCAAATTTTCCATGGTTGTAAAGCCAGACGCTGACTTTTTCCACTTCCAAAGTGCGGGAAGCAGCCTCGGTAATTTCGCGAATTCCGACATTCAGCGCGCCGTTGTTGAGAGTCCTCTGCCTACCTAGCTGCAACAAAGCCAAACTCTGGCGGCGGAGACGCTTTTCGCTCTCTTGGAGGGTTTGTTCTGCTTCCTTGCGCTGGGTGAGGTCGTACAAGGCGCACAATGCCGTCTGCTGCCCGTTAAACATCAGCGACTGAACCGAGATCATCGCCCAGAAAGCGGTGCCGTCTGATTTTTTGCAGTGGAGTTCGTAGTTTTGCAGGTATCCCTCTTTAGCAAGTGCCTCAAGTACCTTTGGGCGATCGCCCGCATTCAAGTAAAAGTCGGGAGTGCTGCAGCCGATCAATTCTTCTAGGGGTATGTTCAGGAGAGAAGCCAATTGAGCGTTCGCATACAGAATTAAGCCGTCACAGAGGCGAGAAACTAATACCGGCACGGGAGTTGCCGAGGCGATCGCCCGAAACTGCTCTTCGCTTGAACGCAGCGCCAACTGAGCTTTGCTCAGCAAGTGAGCTTCCATCGTATCTGAATGTTCCGTGGTAGTCTCCAGCAAAATTTCTAGGTCAACCTTTTCGCGCTTCAAGTTTTCAAGTTCCGCACTCAGCCGCTGAACGTCGAAAAGTAGCTGTTCTGTCGATGATGGTTCTTCCTGCATAGCAATTGAAAATTGGTAATTTTTAGTCGGTTCTGAAGTTTTTAGGGTTTTGTGCTAGTTTAACTATGACTTATTCCGATTAACTTCAGCCACCCTCATCCTGGTTCGCGGACTTAGCCGGGGATTCAACTTTACCTTTTTCGCTACTATTCCAATTCTAAGTGCAAGGAAGGCATCAGCCTCTGCAAGTTTTTCAGGGATTTTATCTGCCAGGGGATCTGTTTAGAGCCTTTGATGGCGATTTGAATATTTTTTTGCTGGCGCACTTTGATCACAAATTTTGAGAGAATATTAATTCCAGAACTATTTAAAAATTCTAGCTTTCGCAAGTCTAGAGTAACGGTGTTTGGGCAGGAGTCAGCCACTTCGTTGAGCAGATCGACGATCGGTGCGTATTCTTCCGCCTGGCTGAGTCGGAACGAGCCGCTACAGGTGACTGTTTGCGTAGCGCGATCGTACTGGATCGTGTAATCTTTGGTCTGAATCTCCATACTTTTGTCAGTTGCCGGTTTTGAGTGGTAAAGGGGCTTTGGCTGCGTGAGCGAGGATTGAGCTTCAGGCTAGCACGATCAAAATTCAGCCGTTTGCCGAATGCCGAAGGCCTTTGCGTGTGTAACTTTTATTACATATACTGCCAACTGTACCATTGCCACAGGGCAGTTATGAGTTATTTTAGGATTTATCGGTTGTGATACCTGTTGGAAAAAAGAATGCAACTGTTGACTAGCTCCAAACCCTGATAGTCATCAGTCATTGCCAATCTAACATCTCAAATCTCAAATCTCAAATTGTATGAGTTGTGGGTTGACGAGAGCAGCTTTTGCTGAAGTTCCGAGCTATCAATTCGATTTTTTTTCTCAACTTAGTATTGACAAAATCACCAAAATGTGAGAAATATTTCACATCTGACACAGAAGTGAAGGGGAGAATATTTAATGGCAATTTCAGGAATTACAGAAAAGCTTTTGGCGGCTAAAAAAGCTAAGGGAATTAGTTTTGCAGATTTGGAAAAAGTTTTGGGGCGCGACGAAGTTTGGATTGCTGCGGTTATTTACCGTCAAGCTACCGCATCGGTCGATGAAGCTGAGAAAATTGTCTCGGCTTTGGGACTAGATAGCGAGACGGCTGCGGTTCTCTGTGAACCTCCGTTAAAAGGTTCTTTGGAGGCCTCGGTTCCGGTTGACCCCCTGATTTATCGTTTCTATGAAATTATGCAGGTTTACGGGATGCCACTCAAAGCAGTGATTCACGAAAAATTTGGTGACGGGATTATGAGCGCGATCGACTTTACTTTGGATGTCGAGAAAGAAGCAGACCCAAAAGGCGATCGAGTGAAAATAATTATGTCGGGAAAATTTTTGGAATACAAAAAATGGTAAGCCCGTGCCTCTTTATTTTAAAGTGAAAATGAAAAATTCAAATTTGCTCGAATGACTCATGACTAATAACTAAAGCCTCAAAAGTGTTAACTTAGAAATAGAGATCGCGAAGCTTGACTGGCTTGGGTGTCCGATCGGGAAACCCTTCTAGGGCAAAGCTAAGGTCGCTCCCGCGGCAAATTCCCCAGTCGAAACAAGCAACCGCAACCGTAAATTAAGAGGCAAATATGTCAAAATATGACTCCCATCTCAGATGCTCCTTTTGCGGCAAGTCGCAGGAGTACGTCCGCAAGTTAATAGCTGGGCCCGGCGTATACATTTGCGATGAATGCGTGGAACTGTGCAATGAAATTTTAGAGGAGGAGTTCTTTGACTCTAGCAAAACAATTGGTCAACAGATTCCCCAGTCAGAGGTGCGAGAGTCTCAGGGACAAGGAACGCGACGCCAGGGTCGATCGAACAAATCGAAAATTGTTTTAGCTCAAATTCCGAAACCAACAGAGATTAAGCAGCATTTAGACAACCACGTCATCGGCCAACATTCAGCAAAAAAAGTCCTTTCTGTAGCAGTTTACAACCACTACAAGCGCTTGAGCGTTGACCAAGCTAAAGATAGCGACAAGTCTTCCCCTGACAGCGATGTAGAACTGCAAAAATCCAATATCCTCCTAGTCGGGCCCACAGGTTGCGGTAAAACCTTGTTAGCGCAGAGTTTGGCGCAAATGCTCGAAGTCCCGTTTGCGGTAGCCGACGCGACAACGCTGACAGAAGCTGGATATGTCGGCGACGATGTAGAAAATATCTTGCTGCGGCTGTTGCAAATGTCCGATTTTGATGTTGAAGCGGCGCAACGTGGCATTATTTATATTGATGAAATTGACAAGATTGCCCGCAAAAGCGAAAACACTTCGATCACCAGAGATGTATCGGGAGAAGGAGTGCAGCAAGCGCTGCTAAAAATGTTGGAAGGAACGGTGGTTAATGTGCCCCCACAAGGCGGCCGCAAACATCCTTACCAAGATTTTATTCAAGTTGACACTAGCAAGATTCTGTTTATTTGCGGCGGTGCTTTTGTCGGTTTGGAAAAGATAGTTGAACAGCGTTTGGGTAAAAAATCCTTGGGCTTTATTCAGCCAACAGAAACCGAAAGTAACTCAACTTTGCCGGCGAAGGATAAGCGGGCGGCTGATATTTTGCAGCAGGTACAGCCGGATGATTTAGTCAAGTTTGGTTTGATTCCTGAGTTTGTGGGGCGGATTCCGGTGGTGACGGTGATTTCGCCGCTGGATGAGGCGGCTTTGATGCAGATATTGACTGAGCCCCGAAATGCTCTGGTGAAGCAGTATCAGAAGCTGTTGAAGATGGATAGTGTGGAGTTGGAATTTGAGCCGGATGCGCTACGGGCGATCGCCCAGGAGGCCTATCGACGCAAAACCGGCGCGAGAGCTCTCCGCAGCATTTTGGAGGAGTTAATGCTCGATGTGATGTACGAGTTGCCTTCTCGCAAGGATGTTGCTCACTGTATGATTACTCCTGAAATGGTCGAGAAGCGATCGACTGCCGAATTGCTGTGGCATCCCGCGTGGCGGCAACAGCACGAAACAGCTTAATTTGTAGTCTGTAGGGTGTGCCGAGGTGCACTCTACAGACTAAGCAGATGTACCTTATGGCAGCTTAAAAAATGTCAACAAATATAGATCAAACAAATAAAAAATCCCTATTTTCAGTATCCGGTTTGCTGGCACGGACTTTGATTTACAGCGGGGTTTGTATGGGGATAATAGCGTCTTTTTACGATTTCCAACTCAACAGTTTTGTAGTCAGCGGTACGAAATATCATTCACAATCAACACAATATATTAATTCCATCAACAAATCGCAAGAAGCTTACTATAGAAAATATGGCAAATTTAGTGATTCCATTGAAGAATTGCGTATAAAAAATCAAAAAAACAGAGATTATACTTACGAAATCCTGTCATCAATCGGTCCATTTCAATCCGACCAGAATCAACACAAAGCACCACAATTTGAAAACTCGATCGCGATCGCGATTGCTACATATCCAAACAGAGGTCATAAATCCTACACAGGAGGAGTATTTGTTTTCATAAACAAAGTTAGCCATCAATTAACAACTAAATCAGCCATTTGTGAAAGCGATCGAGTAAATCGAATTCCGCCAACTTTTGATGGCGTACAAATTCACTGCCCTCCAGGCACAAATATCTTATACCAATTTTATAAATAAAGTAGCGCTAGATATTACCCCCCAACCCCCCCGCGAGTTCGGGGGGGCTCAGACTTCATCCATAGCATATCTTTAGAAAAATGGTATTAAGGTAATACCTGCAAACTACTTTCTCCCACTCTTTGATTGTCTAAATAAAATTCAAACCTCCAATTCCCTGTCTTGTCTTTATCTTTAAAGTTGTACCAACACCAAGCATTCAATCTGTCCGCCGTTGTTATTAAACGAGATTGACCCCTGGCTGCCAATTTTCCTTGAGAGTCAAACACTTTACAAATACCTTCATATTCTCCCTGGGGCAACCCTGTCAAAATTACACTAAAAAAAAACTTTTTTTGGCGTTTTATTGACACACGATAGTCATTTTTCCAAGACCGAGAATGAGTACCCAACTTCACTTGAGTCAGAGGTTTTAACTTCGGTTTGATGATTTTTGGTTCGGCTGGTTCAACTACTTTTTCAGGTTCAGCAGATTTGATGATTTCTGGTGCGGTTTCAACTACTTTTTCAGGTTCAGCAGATTTGATGAAAAACCAGCTAAAAATAGCAGCTATTGCTATCGTCACTAATCCGACTGATATTAATGCAAGTTTTGACTGTTTAGGCTGCTGAACCACCTCTAGGGGAATCAAGGCATTTAGCGCGGCATTTGCTGAAGCATAGCGGTGTTTAAAATTCGGTTCCACCATTTTTTGCAGCCACTCAAGGAATTCTGGAGTTAGCTGCGGTAAGCGATGTTTAAAATTAATCCGCCCCGTCTCATCCATCAAGCTGCCAACTTCGGTAGAATTGATGCCGATTAGCAAGCAAATTAGCGTCGCGCCGAGGCTGTATAAATCGGATGCGACTGTTAGCTGGCGGTTGAACATTTGTTCGGGCGGCATAAAGCCCAAGGTGCCTTTGACAACGCTGCTGGCGGCCACTTCTCCCCCACCGATTCTAGCAAATCCGAAATCGACAAGGCTGACATTTAGGCGATCGTCCACCAAGATATTTTCCGGCTTTAAATCTCTGTGAATGACTGGCGGCACCCGGTTTTGCAGATATTTGAGTATTTCTAACACAGAAATAGCAATTTGCTTGGTTTTTTGGGGTGTTTGCTGCGGCGCAGTAGCGAGGGAATTGGCATCTTTGTATTCCTGTACCATGCAGAAACCCGATGCAGTTTGGAAAGAATCTAAATAACGGGGAATGTGGGGGTTATCGAGTGCGCGCAAAATCTGAATTTCTTTTTCATAAGCTTGATATTCTGTCCAATTAGCACCAGTCTGGGCAAATTGAAACTGTTTGACAACGACGGAACGTTTGGTATTAATTTCGGTAGCGAGATAGGTAACTCTACCGCCCGCGCGGTTGTGTCCGAGTTCGCGAGTTACTTGATAGCCGTAGTTGGAAAAGTCAGGAAAATCGTTCATAAGTAAGTTATAAGGTTTGTAGTCAGGAATCAAGTCATGCAAAAAGTTCGATATTTACGGTTTAATTAAATTTCGTTCTGATTGGCGATATTGGTCAATAATTCTTTTGGGTTTAAAAACAATCAGGTCAAGTAATGGAATAGCAGTGACAGCTAAAGAGGCGATTGAAATGCTTGCTACACCTATAAACTCCATTGTGTCAACAAAGTCTATCTGATTTTTAAACTTTAAAAATACTTGACAGGCTACTCCCAAGCTAGTCCAAAATCCGGCTGTTAGAAAAGCAATTTTAGCAGCATCTATTTTGTATGCTTCTCTTTCTCCTTGCTCATAAATTAGCAGCTTAATTGTAAATTTGAACAGAAAAAAACAGACAGTAGCACTCAGAACTATATATATATATATCAGAAATATCAACACAACCAAGTTCACAACTAATAATCCCAAGTTAGATGCAGGCATAATAAACAATGAAAATCCCAAAATAGCAGCCGTTGAAGCTATTAAAGCTATAAAGTTGAGACGATTTCCAAATATAATTCCAGCTAAACTTCCCAACACTGGGGCAATGATGCAAACAACCCAACCAACAACTCCACTAATACCCCCATGAGACATAATAATTGCTATAATAACCGATATTAAACCTGAAAATCCACCGGCATATACAGCAGCATACCAATTAAATTTCTTTCCGGAGAATCCGTAGAGTTGGGACATAACTATAATTTCTGCTGCGATAATTCCCGGCAATATACTTGTAGCAGACCTTAGGTAAATCAAAAACGGGTTGTCAGAACTGAAATTATTGGGGTTGTTCATAGCGTCAACTAATGAAAAACCTACCCAGATAAACAAGCATATAAAACACAGTATGCCGACCGAGAAAGAAGTATTTTCTCGCGGTAGGGGAGCAGTTTTGACTTGAATGTTAATTTTATAGGTATCTGGCTCGGAATTAGCGTGCAAGATAATCTGGCGATCATAAATTTTATTGGCGAGTAATTGTCTGGCATCAACTGTGATTTGACACTCAACCTGATTGCTTTCAAATTTATGCGGTTGAAAGGATATCCAAGAGTGGTCATAGGGTGTGTGAGGCGGGTCATTCCGATGCGGTGCAACTTCCCATCTCCCACAAAGCATTGTCTTTGGAATTGGATTGCTAATTGCCAGGGTTTGTGTCATTATTTCTCCATATTCGGTAGCGGTGAATTCCAGACTAGAATGCCCAAATCTCACTTTCGGCAAGCTACTAACATCCAGAGATTTGAGCGCAGCTAAAGCCACAGCCGCTGACTTGTATCGGTCTTGCAATCTCGGCGCTACCATCCTGTCCAGCCAATTCATCCAACCCTGCTGCAATGGCGGTACTAAATGCCGGAAATGAATGCTATAATTATCATCAATTAAGTTGCCGACATCAACGGATTTTGTCCCAGTTAGCAAGCAAATCAGCGTCGCCCCCAACCCGTAAATGTCGGATGCTTTGGTTAATTTTCGGTTAAACATTTGCTCCGGCGGCATGAATCCCATTGTGCCTTT
>JARCMA010000436.1 GCA_030248405.1 Microcoleus sp. MP8IB2.171 | reverse complement strand
TAACCGCAGAGAGCGCAGAGAGCGCAGAGGGAGAGAAGAAGGAGATCGATAATTAATTGGTGTATGGGTGTTGTGCTTTCCTTTTTCATTTTTCTCTCTAACGCAAGCGGGTTCCGCCACCGGGTTGCAAACCCGGAATTCCACCCGACGATGGAGTTTGAGATTTCGGCCGCAATCCGGGAGGGAAACTAATAAACACTTTTTTATTTCCTTTCAAACCCGATCGCACTTCTGTCTTGTCATCCACCGTCATCCCTGTCTTAATCGGAATAAACACAGGCTTCCCATCCTCTCCACCGGGAACAAACACCCCAGTTTCCTTTTGTTGGCGGACAATTGCCGCAGTCGGAACTACCAAAACATTTTTGAGCTCGCCGGCCTTAAACTCCACATTTACATTCATCCCAGAACGCAGCATTTGTCGATCGTCATTAATAATTGCCGCTTTTACCTCAAAACTTGTCACATTTTGCTGGACGATCGACTGAGGCGAAATTTGAGTGATTTTACCTGCAAAAGTCTTTCCCGCAAAAGCATCGGCTTGAATAGATGCAGCCTGGCCGATCCGAATCTGAGCAATATTAGTTTCTGCTACGTTTGCTACTAATTGATTTTTGGAAGCTAAGGACAAAATTGAAGAAGAAGTCGCCGAAGAAACCGCACTACCTGCCGTCGTGGGAGTCACAAAAGCGCCCGGATCTGCGTACTTGCGGGTGACAGTGCCACTGAAAGGAGCCCGCAGCACAGTGTCGTCGATCAGCGCTTGAACGCTTTGCAGGCTGCCTCTAGCGGCGAGAATTTGGGCGCGGGCTTGGGCGATGTCTTCGGGGCGGGAACCGGCTTCTAGCAGCGCCAAAGCTTGCTGTTTTTGCTCGACGGCGGCCTGCCCTGCAGCAATTTCTTCGGGGCGTGCGCCCGATCGCGCCAGGGCCAAAGCTTGCTGTTTTTGCTCGACGGCGGCCCGCCCCGCAGCGATGTCTTCGGGGCGTGCGCCCGATCGCGCCAGGGCCAAAGCTTGCTGTTTTTGCTCGACGGCGGCCCGCGCCGCAGCGATGTCTTCCGGGCGTGCACCCGATTGCAGCAAAGCTACAGCTTGTTCGGCTTGTCTGACTTGCGTTTGAGATCGATCGCGCGCGGTGCGGGAGTTGTTGACAATTTGCAAAGCAATGGCTCCGGCATTATAGAGTTCCTGATTTCTCTGAAAGTCTTCCTCAGCTTGGTTTTTGGCGTATTCGGCATCTCTGAGTTTGGCGATTGCTTGGGCGATGTCTTCAGGCCGATTGCCCTTAAGCAATTTTTGTAAATTTGCCTGTTGTTCAGCTAGTTGTGCTTCGGCTACGGCAATATCCTGAGTTCGATTGCCGTTGAGCAATTTTTGTAAATTTGCCTGTTGTTCTGCTAACACTGCCTCAGCTACAGCAATGTCTTGGGTTCGATTGCCGTTGAGCAATTTTTGTAAATTTGCCTGTTGTTCTGCTAACACTGCCTTAGCCACAGCAATGTCCTGGGTTCGAGTGCCGTTGAGCAATTTTTGCAGGTTTGCTTCTGCTGCTGCGAGTTGTCCGCGAGTTTGGGTAAGTTGCCCTTGGAGGTTGGAGTCGTCCATGTAGGCGAGAATCTGCCCTTTTTCAACTTGATCTCCTTCCTTGACAAGCAAACTTTTGAGCATTCCTGAAGTTTTGGGGCTGACGTTAACGGAACGTTCGGGCACAATTGTGCCGTTTGCCGAAATTGTAATCGGCAGGTTCAGCCTTTGGACAGCAACGGTTTTTTCCTTGCGCCTGGTTTCGCGGTTCGATTTGACTGTGGGTTGGCTGTAAGCTGTGTAGCCTACTCCTGCCAGCAGGGAAGCGGCGAGGAGTCCGCTAAGCCAGGGAGTCAGCTCTTTAATTTAATCTGAAAGTGCTTTACTAAGTACATATAAATTAGACCTGATGGGTCTGTCTTGAATTTAGACCGATCGGGAACATAAAAGGTTCAATTGAAGTCTGATTAATTTTTTTTCCGTGTTTAATGCTTGCGGGCGATCGTCCCAGAAATCACTAGAGTTCATCAGTTTATAATTTTGGGCGATCGACAAATCACCCTATTTGACACACCCGAATCAACTTAAAAAGTTAAATACACAACTTGGGAAAATGTGACTACTCTAATCCAGATTGCTGCAACGCTTGTGCTAGCAAATCTGCAACTTTTAGACATTCCCCCCATTCGCTTAAATAATTAAAATTTAGCCGATCGCCCTGTACCTTCAAAACACCCAATACATCTCTCCACTGCGTTTCTGAAACACTGCCAGTTAGTTTGTACCAACAGAGTTTTTGCAGGATGATATCTTCGGCTGAGTAAATATAAATTCCTTTCTCCGATTCAGCACTCGCAACGTGCAACTGGCGGCGGTTCATCGTAGAAACCGAGAAAGGATCATTACTCATCACAAAAATGTCAGCCTTTTCTATAGAAGGCAAATAAATCACATTAAAAGAAGATTCGCGAGGCGCACTTTCAGCGTTAGCAATTGCTTCAAATACCGCCAACTCGCTGATATAAAACTCCCCAGACATGGCGCTGATTAGCTGTGGCGCTTGCTCTGGGGAAATATTAATTACCAAATCCAAATCTTGTGTAGATCTGTTTTCTCCCAGCAGAGAACTTGCCACAGATCCACCAACTACATAGGAAATCCCTAACGGCTCCAGAATGTCGGCTATTTTCCGCGCCAACCAAATAGGATCTTGAATCACAATATCACCCCCATCACAGCTATCAGATAAGACATTTATCCACTCAGATCCCAAGCGCCGGTTAATAAATTCCTGCCTTTTTAATACAAGACTTGCACTCCTATATTGGCTTTCTATTCCCGATATTGCTAGCCTTCGCACAGCTTGATTAAAGTTGATAGTGCGAGTCACTTTCTCTTGTGGAGTCAGCCGCTGCAAAAGGTGAAACATCACCACGTCAACTTCTATGCTGGTGTCAAATGATTGCGGCTTGTATCCAGATTTGACTTTAGTGACTGGAATTAACATCGCTTTTTTTGTTCAATAAATTTCTGGCATTCATTCGCTCTCAAATCTTGAAAGACATCTGCGTTTATCTCCGTTTATCTGCCCCGATCTGCGGTTGACCGATCGCTCAAAAATTTATGCAATGCAATAAGTCTAATCCTTTTACGACACAAGAAGGGTGCGTCAGTTCATAAATTTTGGACGATCGACAAATCACCCAATCTGATACACCAGAATCAACTAGAGGCTCATCATTAAACACCCGAGTTATGTGCTTTAAAATTCCCCTCGCCAATTTCCTACTCAACAAACAGCCACTACACCCAACTCTGTAATCGCCGCCTCCGGGCCCACCAAAGAAATATACGGTTCGATGAAGTATTTCTTAGCAGCTTCCTGAGCTTGGGCCGTCGTAACTGCAGCAATTTCTTCTTGAAATTGCTGGTCAAATTTAATTCCCAATCCCAAAATTTCGTACCAGCCTAAAACTTGGGCAATTTGCGAATTAGTTTGTTTTCCTAAAGCATATTGACCGAGCATTTTATTCTTGCAAGCTTGCAATTCCTCCTCGCTTAGTTCGGTGTTGGCGAGTCGATCGACTTCAGCGCGCAATCCTTCAAAAGCAGTCGCCGTATTTTCCGGCGCCGTACCCATGTACACGACAAACTGAGCCGTGTCCAAGCGCGTCGCGTAGAGCGCGGAAACGTCGTAAGCCAAGCCCCGCTTTTCCCGCAATTCCACAAACAATCGGCTCGACAAACCGTTACCCAAATAAGTATTCAGCAACTTAATCGCTGCGTAGTCGGGATTTTTCACAGAGGGTGCGAGGTAGCCCAGCATAATCACTGATTGCT
>JARCMA010000435.1 GCA_030248405.1 Microcoleus sp. MP8IB2.171 | reverse complement strand
CTCCTGCACCGTCGCCGGAACCTGCCCCAACTCCTGCACCGTCGCCGGAACCGGAACCGGAACCAGCACCAACACCCGCACCATCGCCAGAACTCTAAACTTCTGGCAAAATTCCCCTAGACTGAGGTTGAGGCCAATTACTTGTTAGCTATTTGCCAATGAACTCGCTGCTAATTGCTGGAACTGATACCGACGCGGGCAAAACTGTTTTGACCAGCGCTCTGGCTGCTTATTGGCAAATGTATTTTCCCGATCGCAGTTTGGGAATTATGAAACTCTTGCAAACGGGAACGGGCGATCGCGAACTCTACACCCGTTTGTTTTCCCTCGACCAATCCCCCGAAGAACTCAATCCGGTGCACTTTGATGCGCCTCTAGCACCGCCGATTGCTGCGGAACGCGAAGGGAGACATATCGAGCTGGAAAAGGTCTGGACGGCTTGGCAAAGCCTCTCTGAGCGCAAGGATTTTGTATTGGTGGAAGCTTTGGGAGGACTCGGTTCGCCTGTAACGTGGGAACTGACTGTGGCCGATATTGCCAGGGATTGGCGGCTGAGGGGGGTTTTGGTAGTACCTGTGAGGTTGGGGGCGATCGGGCAAGCTGTGGCGAATGTGGCTCTCGCCAGACACACTGGTTTTAAGCTGAGAGGAATTGTGCTCAATTGCGTTAAAGCTTATTCTGAACAAGAAATTGCCGATCTAGCGCCCGTTGATTTGATCCAGTCGCTAACTCAAATACCTGTGTTGGGTATTTTACCGCATTTAGATGACCCAAATGACCTTACCAAATTAGCTCAAGCAGCTTCACAATTAGATTTAGAGCGGTTGCTACCTGGGGCTAATTTAGTTCCTCCGACTTCTAAATAACCCTATTCTAAACACCTCTGTTTCTGATTCTTCTCTTCCTCTGCGTACTCTGCGGCCTCTGTGGTTAAAAACTAAGATTTTATTTTAACCGCAGAGAGCGCAGAGAGCGCAGAGAAAGAGAAGAGAGAGTTTCACAAATTGTTATAAGGAGAATGAAAAATGGTTTCTACTTTACCGAATTTAACCTCTGTAGATTTATCTCAATTGCGGCTGGAGATTAGAAATTTGCAGCCTCAGCTAGTTGAATGGCGTCGCCTTTTGCACCAAAAGCCGGAGTTGAGTTTTGATGAAAATTTAACGGCGCAGTTTATCTCACAAAAGTTGCAGGAATGGGGCATAGAGCATCAAACTAATATTGCTAAAACTGGTATTGTCGCCACTATAGACAGCAGCAAACCGGGGCGGGTTTTGGCAATTCGGGCTGATATGGATGCTTTGCCCATTCAAGAAGAAAATGAGGTGGATTATCGATCGCAGCATGATGGAATTATGCACGCTTGCGGCCACGACGGCCACACTGCGATCGCCCTTGGTACAGTCTGCTATCTAGCAAAGCACAAACACAGCTTTTCGGGTAAGGTAAAATTCATCTTTCAGCCCGCCGAAGAAGGCCCGGGCGGCGCAAAACCGATGATTGAAGCGGGAGTTTTGAAGAATCCTGATGTTGATGCGATCGTCGGCTTGCATTTGTGGAACAATCTACCTTTAGGCACTGTAGGCGTCCGCAGCGGCGCGCTGATGGCGGCTGTGGAAGTTTTTGACTGCACGATTTTTGGCAAAGGTGGACACGGCGCAATGCCACATCAGACTGTGGACTCGATCGTAGTTACAGCCCAAATTGTCAGCGCTTTACAGGCAATTGTCGCACGGAACATTGACCCGATCGACTCAGCGGTAGTAACTGTCGGCAAATTCCACGCAGGCCACACCCACAACGTCATTGCCGACACTGCTCAAATCGGTGGCACGGTGCGCTATTTCAATCCAGCATATCAAGGTTATTTTGCCAAGCGAATCGAGCAAGTAATTGCCGGAATTTGTCAGAGTCACGGGGCAAATTACAAATTAGATTATTGTTCGCTTTATCCGCCAGTTATTAATGATTCGAGAATCGCTGAATTGGTGCGCGGCGTGGCAGAATCAGTTGTCGAAACTCCTGCAGGAATCGTTCCCGAAGGTCAAACAATGGGCGGCGAGGATATGTCGTTCTTTTTGCAAGAAGTGCCAGGTTGCTATTTCTTTTTGGGCTCAGCAAATCCAGAGAAAAACTTGGCTTACCCGCACCATCACCCACGTTTTGATTTTGATGAAACTGCGCTGGGGATGGGTGTAGAAATGTTTGTGCGGTGTGTCGAAAATTTTTGTGCGATGTAAATCAGGCTTTCAGGGGCGGGCTAGAAGCCTACCCCACAAGAAAATTTAGTTTTTGTGGAACAGGCAAATTCATCTCTTGTGGAACAGGCCGGAAAGCCTGTTCATGAAAATGGTACAACATCTCACATCTTGCACCATTCTCGATCAGCCTTTCAGGGGCGGGCTAGAAGCCCACCCCACAAGAAAATTTAGTTTTTGTGGAACAAGCAAATTCATTCTTTGTGGAACAGGCCGGAAAGCCTGTTCATGAGAATGGTACAACATCTCAGATATTACCGAGTTTGAAAGATATTCTGCACCATTTTTTTATCTACACTCGCCGCCGCCTTATCCAATTCGGCAATCTCCCCGGAGTCTAACTCCCAGCCCAAAGCACCAATATTATCCATCGCCTGTGCCGCAGATTTAGCCCCCGGAATCGGAATAGTTTCTTTGCAGATGCACCAGTTGATTGCTATCTGCGAAACACTCTTGTTTCTGAAGGCCGCTATTTCTCGCAAACACTCCAAAAGCGATCGCATTCCCGGAAGTAGCTGCTTGCACGCCAAACCTCGGATACCTTTAGGAATAGAGCCATTTTCCGAGTATTTACCCGTCAGCAACCCCAAGGCGAGAGGACTGTAAGCAATCAATTTTATCCCCAATTCATCGCAAACATCTTTCAATCCGAGTTCTGTCACCGGATAGGTAGAAAGTAGCGAATATTGCACTTGTAAAGTAACAATTGGAATTTGGCGCGAGCTAAATCTTTGATGCACCCATTTCAGCCGTTTCGGCCCGTAATTTGACAAGCCCACTCCATTAACTAATCCTTGCTCGTAAAGGTCGGCTAAACCATCCAAAAGAGCCCCCTCTTGCCAAGGAGCATAATTAGCTGTAGACCAGTGCATTTGCACCAAATCTACATTTTTTCCGAGGCGCGCAGCCGAGGCTTTGCAAGCAGATATCATTGATTGTCGCGTCAGTCTCCAAGGATAAGCAGCCAGTTTTGTCGCAATACAAATACTGTCTTTATTTGCACCTTGATATTGTTGAGAAAACTGCCCCAAAAGTTGCTCGCTGCGTCCGTTTAATTTTCCAGTTCCGTAAGAGTCGCCGGTATCGAATAAAGTGACACCGTTACTAACACAAAGATTGAAAACGGCTTGCAATTCCTCGTCCATACTTTCATTGTAGCCCCAGAGAAATCGGTTGCCCCAAGCCCAAGTGCCGCAGCCCATTTTTGGCAGTAAAATTGTTTCTTTTGTTTGCATTTTTATTGATGGTAGTTGTTGGTAATACGGATATTTTATAGGAACATAACTCGGTATCCCCTAGCCCCCAGTAGAGCTGTTTCATTCTGCCACGGGCCGCCAGGGACTCAAGTCCCTGTCTAATAGCATAAGTCGGTTAAAACCGACTCAAATAGTAATCTCAATTTTCAAAAGTAGAGTTACACATATATTCTGCACTAACTCTATAGAAAAACAGGTTTGATAGAATTGCTACAGTCGTCTAAAGACGACTTCAGCTATGAGACAGGGGTTTAAACCCCTGTCGGACTGTCGGATTAATGGCACACCCTACAAAATTACCAATGACTAATGACTCTTTAATTCTTTTACGTGGTTGGTGATGGCGAAGGTTGGCTGTTTTTGGTAGGTTGCTCCGGCTTAGCTTTGGGGTCTGTTTTGGGTGGCGCAGGCGGGGGGAAAGTCGCCGCGCGTCTGGGTATTTGTAGCGCTGTTCGGAATGCAGAAGACGGGAAGAAATCGCTAAATTGAGAAAGTCGAACTGCGAGGGGTTCTGGTGCATATTCCCACAAGCTTTCGTAGTAGAAGAAAGCGACGCCTAAGCCGTATCCTTGGACTGCTTGCACCTGAGATTTAATTTGCTGAATCGGTACTGGATTATTTCTCAAACCTGTCATAATCCCGATGCCGGTGGGAATTTTTTGCTGTGCTTCTTGCATTTCTGGACGGTTAATCTTGCCTACAAACGATTCTAAATTGGGACGGTACACTTGCACAATTAGCTCGTCGGCAATATCCAAACGCACCCAAGTCAGCCAATCTTGCAGGTGATGTTTGTAAGCAAACTCGTAGTAATTGGGAGAAATCGAGAAAATTGCATTGGGTTTGACTGCTTTGACGGCTTGATTTAGCTGCGACATAAAAGCGGTAATTTTATTGGCTCGCCACTGCACCCATGCTGGATTTTGAAAATCTTTTGGAGGAGCTTTTTTTGTTTCTTTGGTATACAAAGCAACTGTGTAGTCATCGTAGCCAAATTCCGACGGCAAACTCATGTGGTCGTCAAATTGAATGCCGTCGGCGTTGTATTGAGTGGTGATTTCGAGTACGAGTTCGGTAATGAATTGCTGCACTTCTGGATGAAAAGGATTGAGCCAAACTACTTCCCCACCTGCGCCGTTTGATGTTTGGCTGCCGTCCTGTTTTTGTGTGAGCCAATTGGGATTGTTTAATGCTAATTCTGAGGTGGGAGGAGCCATAAAACCAAACTCAAACCAAGGAATTACTAGCAGGCCTTGGCGGTGGGCTTGGGCAATTAAATCTGCGAGCATATCCTGTCCGTCTAACCCTCTGTAAACAAATGGTTGAATGTCTCTTTGTTGGGCGACTGGGCTGGGATACATTGCATAGCCAGAGTTCCAGACTACGGGATAGATTGTGTTGAAATTTAACCGCTTTAATTTAGCGATCGCATCTCCGAGTTTATGGCGATCTCTGAGGATGTCTTTGTCGTTTGTCGTCATCCAAACTCCGCGAATTTCTTGGCGGGGTTGTTGGGCGATCGCCGGAGTTAAGTTATTAACCAGCAATACTATAATGAATGAGATCGCAAATAGCAGCGGGAAAATTGTTTTAATCGATCGCTGCCAACTGCGAGGAATGATGCGTAATGTCATAGTTGTGAAGGGTTAATTAGCTATAAAACACACCCCGGCATATTTTGGTGATGAAGTTTGCTAGTTCTACAGTCTACAGCAATTTGTGCTGAATGTGCGATCGCCGCGCCGGTCTATAATCTGCGATCCCGAGGGTAAGTCAGAGCATTCTGTCAAAGTGCTGGGCTATCATTAATTACGCGCTGCAAATTCTCCTGACCGGACAGTGCGGTCTGCGGGAGTGCGAGTGTTGTACAATATTTGTGGTAGAAAATCTCGATCGAACATATCTAATTTGTGAAACATTTAGTCTTAATTGGTGGCGGCCACAGTCATGCTATTGTCTTAAAAATGTTCGGCGTCAAACCGCTGCCAGGAGTGCGTTTGACTTTGATTAGCGATGTCTTGTACGCGCCTTACTCGGGGATGCTGCCGGGGCACGTTGCTGGATTTTATGATTATAATAAATGTCACATCGATTTGCGATCGCTCGCGGAATTTGCCGGGTGTCAAATATTGGTCGATCGGGCGATCGCGATCGACTTTAGCAAAAATTTAGTTATTTGTCAAACTGGCCCTCCAGTTAATTTTGACTTGCTGTCTGTAGATATCGGCAGCACTCCCGCGACTTTATCTGTACCGGGTGCCGCAGAATATGCAATTGCAGCTAAACCCGTACCGGAGTTTTTAGCTAGCTGGAATCAGTTAATTTCCGAAAGGCAAAACCATCCCCAAAAACCGCTGCGGATAGCGATTGTAGGCGGCGGTGCAGGGGGCGTAGAATTAGCATTAAATATGCAATCTCGTATGGCGAAGGAAGAAGGAAGAAGGAAGAAGGAAGAAGGAAGAGGAAAGTTCGGCAGCGGATTGTGTAACGGATGTAACGGATGGATTTTAAAGGAGAGAGGAAAGTTTAAGCAGGAAGAGGGATTAGAAATTCACTTGTTTCATAGCGGTGCTGAATTGATGCCGGGACATAACTATAGAGTACGTCATCGCCTCAAAGAAATTCTGATTAGTCGTGGCATTAAAGTACATTTAATGGAAAAAGTCCGTGCCATAGAAAACCAAGAAATGATTGAAATAGCATCCAATGCCCAATGCCCAATGCCCAATGCCCAATTCCCAATTCCCAATTTCCAAATCTGTTGTGAATCTGGTTTAAAAGTTGAGTGCGATCGCATTTTTTGGGTAACACAAGCATCGGCAGCCAATTGGATCAGAGAATCCGGTTTAGCAGCCGACTCAAAGGGCTTTATGCAAGTCAACGACTGCCTGCAATCAGTCTCTCACCCCAACGTATTTGGGGCGGGAGATATCGCCGCGATGGTTAATTATCCCCGTCCCAAAGCAGGCGTGTTTGCCGTGCGTCAGGGCAAACCGCTGTTTGAAAATTTGCAGCATTTTTTATTGGAAAAACCGCTGAAACCCTTTGCACCGCAGGAACAATACTTAGGGTTAATTGGTACTGGGAATAAAAGGGCGATCGCATCTCGCGGATCTTTCATGTGGGAATCGGCGTTGCTGTGGTACTGGAAAGATTGGATCGATCGCCAATTTATGCAAAAATTTAGCAATCTACCCAAAACCAGCAATACCAAATAGCAATACCTTCCGCTCTAATCTTCTCTTCCTCTGTGCCCTCTGCGTCCTCTGTGGTTAACAAAAAAAGTATCTTTCAAAAATCATTGATCATTGCTATAGTAATATCAGAAGTAAAGAAAACTAATTATGTTCAGAAAAATTGGATTTTGGCTGATTTGGATTGCATTTAGCACCTACGCCTTTGTATTTGCACCACCCGACAGCCCAGAAACCATCACACTAATTACCAATCTTTCCACAGGCAAAATAGCAGACATCAACCCTTTAATTGTAGCTTTATTCAACATCATGGGAGTCTGGCCAATCATCTACAGTTGCGTCTTATTTGCTGACGGCAGGGGGCAGAAAATACCTGCATGGTTATTTGCCGTTTTATCCTTTGGCGTCGGCGCCTTTGCCTTGCTACCTTATTTAGCCCTGCGCGAACCTAATCCAGAATTTTATGGCCATAAAAATATCTTTTTAAAGATATTAGACTCCCGTTTTACAGGGATTTTCTTAACATTAGCTGCTGCTGGTTTAGTTGCCTTTGGCTTGACAAAAGGCGATTGGTCGGATTTTATTGGGCAGTGGCAAACCAGCCGTTTTATCCACGTAATGAGTTTAGATTTTTGTATGCTTTGCCTACTATTTCCTGCCTTATTAGGAGACGACATGGCGCGCCGAGGAATGCATAATTCTACAGCATTTTGGGCTGTAACATTAGTGCCAATGTTCGGGCCGCTGGCTTATCTGTGTACGCGCCCACCCCTGCCGGAAACTAATACTGAAACTGTTACAAATTAGACAGCACTACCGGGAATTCTCAGTTTAATCTAGGAATCAATCACAAGTAATCAGACAAGAAACAGGCAAGATGCCTGTTTCACAATAAGTAAGTTTTATTGTGGGTCGTTGCTCCAAGTAGCCCGCCCAGGAAACACTGATTACAAATAGTGCCAAATCTGAGTATTAATGTAAATAATTATCTCCCATTCTCTAGCAAATGAAAAAATTTCCGATTGTTGGCATCACAACATACAACCGCTGTCCAGCAGGCGAATATCGCTTAAATGGAACTTATATTGATGCAGTTCAGGCGGCTGGTGGTATTCCGATTTTACTCCCCCCAAATCAATTAGATCCGGCTAGTATTTTGGATGCAGTAGATGGGTTGATTTTTTCCGGGGGCGGAGATATCAACCCAGAACTTTATGGCGGTTATGTCGATCGCACAGTTTACTCGGTTAATGCAGAACGCGACAATTTTGAATTAAGCTTAGCAAAGCTAGCTTTGAAGGCTGACATACCTGTGTTGGGGATTTGCCGGGGAATGCAAATCCTGAATGTAGCCAGCGGTGGCAGTTTGGTGATTCACGTACCGGATGCTTACGGAGACGAGGTTAATCACGGATCGGGAATTCCCCCGCGTGCGATCGAGCATACCATTGAAATTGAACCCAACAGTCGGCTAGCAAAAATTATGGGGAAAACTTCAACAACAGTTGTTTCCTGGCATCATCAAGCAGTGCGGAAGGTAACATCCGATTGGCGAATTGTAGCCAACGCACCTGACACTTTGGTAGAAGCAATGGAACACTGCTATCACCCTTGGATGATAGCAATTCAATGGCACCCAGAAATGTCGCCAAACTGTTCGTTCAACTCTCGAATTTTTCAGGCTTTTGTGGAAGCAGCAGCTTCAAGATTTATGAATTCTACCAAATCAGCTTTAAAATTGTCGGCGTGAATTTTGCAGATTTAGTATCTCATGCCAAATCCGGCTTAAATATCCCCTTACTCTCTTAGTCTGCGAAGGCAGACTTCGTTTGTATAGTAGCGGTTTCAACCGTCTACTCTTGATAGTCAGTATCTATTTCAATATCCAGGGTATCTTCATCTATTCTGACATACAGAACATTCGGGCGACAGCAAACCTGACAATCTTCGATATAAGACAATACGGTTTACTTAAGACCGAACAAGTGGTAAACTAGGTATGATGTACAAAAAAGTAAATCCAGTATAGTGCCGTACAAAAAATTATTATTAGAAT
>JARCMA010000434.1 GCA_030248405.1 Microcoleus sp. MP8IB2.171 | reverse complement strand
TCAAAAACTCCGAAATCCTTATCCTCCCGCCTCATTACCTTGGGCAACTTGGCTGATTGCTCGGCTCGGTGGTTGGTCTGGTTATAGTTCTCAGAGACCTCCGGGAATGCCTACCCTGGTTCACGGACTCCGGCTATTTGAATCCATCTTTTTGGGGTGGAAACTAGCTCATAATCCACTTGTGTGTACACGGTAGCGCGAGTTCGGGGGGGCTAAGACTTCATCTATAGCACATCTTTATAAAAATGGTATAATGTCCATGTCGATGAAACCCCGTGGTGTGTCAAGGGCGTCAAAGAATGGCTGTGGACAGCCCGATTGTCAAGATTTTTGCCTGTTTCATGCGGCAGACACTCGAAGTAGAGCAGAATTAGAAACAATGCTGGGGCATCAGTTTGCTGGAGTGTTGAGCTCTGATGATTTTAGCGTCTACAACGGTGTTGAGATGGGAGCGCAGCAGAAATGTTTAGCCCATCTACGGCGACATTTTAAGAAAGTTCTGCTTCTTAGTCACGGTAACAACACTGTCGTCGCAGAGGCATTCTTAGATTTAATTGATGAGGCATTCCGACAACATCGAAAATGGCGCGAGAACCTCGAAGAACTAGATTATCACATGTGGGCGAGGGACTTTAAGGTCAGGCTGGCAGAATTGTTAAATACTTGGCAAGGTCATGTTGGTCATGCTGCTGGACTGTTATTGCGCTCGTTCCGTGAGAAAGCATATCAATGGTGGTATTTTTTAGACCATCCTGAAATTCCCCCTGATAATAATTTGGCAGAACGTTCTTTGCGACTAGCTGTGACTAAACGTAAGGTATCTGGCGGTTCCCGATCAATGTCTCGGTTTGAACAAACTGCTGATTTGCTATCTGTGATTCAGACTTGTAGATTTCAAGGTAAAAGCGCAATGACTTTTTTCCGTGATGCTATATCTGCCCATTCTTGTGACTTATTTATGCCTTCTCTTATTCCCCAATCTTAGACCTGAATCCTTACTTGCATTGTACTTCGTTACAGCCTGCAGATTCGGTAAAAACCCGGTTTCTTTGGTATTTATGCACAAGTTTTACTTGATCTAGCTTCGCACATCTAAAATCCTAAATCCCGAAATCCAAAATCTAAAATCGAATGAGTTACTGTTTAAACCCCAACTGTTCCAAGCCAGAAAACCCGGATACAGCCAAAATTTGCCGAAATTGCCGGTCAAAACTGCTGTTGCGCGACAGATATAGGGCCATAAAGGCGATCGGACAAGGAGGTTTTGGCAGAACATTACTCGCCGTTGACGAAGACAAACCATCAAAACCCCGCTGCGTCATCAAACAATTCTTACCCCCAGAAACCCAACTCATCCCATCAGCCAGTAATCGCAACAGCAAAAAAGCAGCCGAACTTTTTGAACAAGAAGCAATGCGATTAGACGAATTGGGGAAACACCCTCAAATTCCCGAACTCTTAGCCTATTCCATCCAAGACAACCGACAATATGTAGTCCAAGAATTTATAGACGGACAAAACCTAGCACAAATTGTAGCAACAGAAGGCACATTTACACAAACTCAAATTCAAGACTTACTCAATAGCTTATTACCCGTACTTCATTTCATCCACTCCCACAACGTTATTCACCGAGACATCAAACCCGGAAACATCATCCGCCGCGCCGACAAACAATTAGTTTTAGTAGACTTTGGTGCAGCCAAAATAGCCACAGGTACAGCCTTACTCAAAACAGGAACCAGCATCGGCAGCCCGGAATACATCGCCCCAGAACAAGCCAGAGGTAAAGCATTTTTCACCAGCGACTTGTACAGTTTAGGCGTAACTTGCCTGTATTTGCTAACTCAAGTTTCCCCCTTTGACCTCTTCGATCCGGGCGAAGATGCTTGGATTTGGCGGCAATATTTGGCGAATAACCCGGTGAGTGAAGAAATGGGCAAAATCTTAGACCAAATGATTGAAAATGCTACGAATCGTCGCTATCAAACGGCTGTAGAAGTATTAACCCAACTGAATCCAGAAGCAGCAATTAAACTCACCATTCCTCAAACAATTACCAAAGCAGTCAAACCTGCCACCAATCCCAATCCGCCCCCACAGCCAACTCATAACTGGCAATGTATTCACACATTAACCGGACACAAAAACTTAATTTCCTCTGTAGCTTTCAGCCCTAACGGAGAAGTTGTCGCCAGCGGCAGCGATGACAAAACAATCAAGCTTTGGCAAGTACAAAATGGGCAAGAAATAGTAACTCTAGCAGGACACGCCAACTCAGTTCATACAGTAGTTTTCAGCCCCGACGGAAAGATACTTGCCAGCAGCAGCCACGACAAAACAATCAAACTTTGGCGGATGAAAGACGGGCAAGAAATTCGCACGCTTGCAGGTCACAGCAACTCAGTTTATGGATTAACTTTCACTCCAGACGGCGAAACTGTGGCTAGCAGCAGTTGGGACAAAACAATCAAACTTTGGCGGGTGAAAGACGGGCAAGAAATCCGCACATTTAGCGGTCACATTAACTTAGTTTACTGCGTCGCATTCAGTCCTGACGGAGAAACTCTGGCTAGCAGCAGTTGGGACAGAACCATTAAGATTTGGCGAGTCAAAGATGGCAAGCTAATTCGCACGCTGACTGGTCATACAGACTGCGTGCGTTGTGTAGCTTTTAGTCCCAATGGAGAGTTTCTGGCAAGCGGCAGTCACGACAATACTATTAAAATTTGGTGGGTCAAAGATTGGCAAGAAGTTTTAACAATTGCTGGTCATTCTTGGTATGTTGATTCGATCGCATTTAGTCCCGATGGCGAGGTAATTGCCAGCAGCAGCAATCAAACTATCAAGATTTGGCGGGTCAAGAATGGTCAAGAACTTTGCAATATTTTAGGTCATACAAATTCGGTTTATTCCGTTAATTTTAGCCCTGAAGGAGAGTTTTTGGCTAGCGGCAGCAGTGACAAAACTATCAAAATATGGCAGAATATTATTTAGATTCAATTACCAATCATAAAACTGGTTCGTAGTAAGGACTTTAGTCCTTCTTCATCGCGATAACTTTTCCTAGAGGACTGAAGTCCTCACTACAAACCGAAGACGGAGAAATGATTCAAGGGTTTTCTCTCTCAACTTTTCGCCGCAACTCCCGAATCGCCACGCTTGTATTGCGATCGCGCGACATTTGGTAACACTCCAAAACAAGTTCTGATATGTTAAAATTGGGAAAATGACGACTGACAGAGGTTTCCACATAGCCCTCGCCTTCCAAGCAATAAATCCTCAACCGATTCTGCTTGAACAACCACACTTCCGGTACTCGGTAAGGCAAGTAATCATTCACATCCGTGTAGCTAGTGACATCCACTTCGATCGCCAAATCCGGCGGTGGTTCCACACCCCAAGCAATCCGATCCTTACCTGCGATCGCAGCCCAATTATCGATATAAAAACAATAATCCGGTTCAATGCCCCTTACCTCCGGCAAATCCATCGTAATCGGTGTAAACGCTTCATACTCTCGCCCCAAGTAATCTAGCAGAACCATTGCCACCATTGCAATAATATGAGCTTGTCGTCCGTGTACTGGTAAAGGGGACATTAACAAAATCTCTCCTGGTCGATACTTGATGCGCGGAATCTGACGGTCTCCTAATTGTTGCACAAGAGCCTGATAATCCTGCCAAGTACCAGGAAACTTCATAACTGTTCCTGGGCGTAAATGAATTTTTTCGGGCGTGACAACTGCAAACATAAAATTTATACCTCTAAAAAGCTCTTTATTTATCAATCAATCTGCTTCACTACCTCCAAGGCTAACCCTAGCACCTCTGCAATTTGCTCATCGCTCAAGCCAAGCTGCCGTAACTTACCCACCGCTTCAATCTTAACTTGATTATTGTTGCGCTGAGCTTCAAGATTCGCAGGCTGACTTTTATC
>JARCMA010000050.1 GCA_030248405.1 Microcoleus sp. MP8IB2.171 | reverse complement strand
CCCTCAATGTCTCGCCCAAGTGGCGGAATTTAACTTTATTGGGCTTTGTGTTGCCGCTGTGGACTTCTTCGCTGTTGCGATCGTATGCTTGGATTACAATTCTGCGTCCTACGGGCGTTCTCAACTCGCTGCTGTCACTTGTCGGCATCCCTCCTCTAGAATTGCTAAATCAAAGTTCCGCAGTTTTAATCGGCATGGCTTACAGCTATTTGCCCTATATCGTAACAATTCTCTACGCTTCTTTGGAAAAGCTCGATCGCAGATTGTTAGAAGCATCTCAAGATTTGGGTGCCAATCCGATAGAAACTTTCTGGAAAGTGACAGTACCCCAGACAATGCCGGGGATTGCGGCGGGTTCTTTGCTAGTATTTATTAGCTGTCTGGGCGATTTTGTCGATCCAGAGTTGCTCGGTGGAGCTTCCAGCATGACAGCCGCTCGTTTGATTTACAATCAATTTTTGGGAGCAACACAAAATTGGGGGCTAGGATCGGCTCTGAGTATGGTATTAATTTTTGCAGTGAGTATCGGAATTGCCCTTTTGCTCAAATATGGCGATCGTAATGCAGTTTAAGAAGAAGGAAGAAGGAAGAAGGAAGAAGGAAGAAGGAAGAGGGAAGAGGGCCCTTCGGCTTCGCTCAGGGTGAAAAGAGGGAAGAGGGAAGAAGGAAGAGGGAAGAAGGAAGAGGGAAAAAATAATTATACTTTTCCTAATTCCCAATTACCAATTCCCAATTACCAATTACCAATTACCAATTCCCAATTCTCCATTACCAATTACAGATTACCCATTACTATTACCAATTCGCGATTAACGAGACATGGAAAATCCCACCAACAATCCACAGGAGGAAATACCACCCGATATGTACTTAAAACCTAAATTTAAAATTTCTTGGCAAGTAATTTTTGCCGTTTTGATGTTTTTTTATATGTACCTGCCCATTTTGGTACTCACATTTTACAGCTTTAATAAATCGCGTTTTAGCGCCGGCTGGGAAGGATTTACCTTAGATTGGTACGTTAAATTATTTAGCGATACGCGGATATTAATTGCCCTCAGAAACAGTTTAACAGTCGCTGTTTGTGCAGTTGCAATCTCGGCTGTACTCGGAACTTTAATGGCCGTTGGTTTAGCCCGCTACCGCTTTCCGGGGAAAAGTTTATATCAGGGTGTTTCCTACTTGCCGATTATTATTCCAGATATTGCCAGCGCGGTTGCCACTCTAGTATTTTTAGCAGCCCTCGCTATTCCTCTGAGTTTGTGGACAATTGTCGCCGCCCACGTTGTGTTTTGTCTGGCTTACATCGCTCTAGCTGTTTCTACTAGATTGGCAGATTTAAACCCGTATTTAGAAGAAGCTGCCTTAGATTTGGGTGCAACACCTGTTGAGGCTTTTATTCAGGTTTTGCTCCCTCAATTAATACCCGGCATTGTTTCTGGTTGTCTGCTATCTTTTGTCCTTAGCATGGACGATTTTTTGATTGCGAGTTTCACCGCAGGTAGCGGGACTACAACTCTGCCGATGGAAATTTTTAGCCGCATTCGGACTGGGGTGAAACCTGATATTAATGCTCTCAGCGTGCTGTTGATAGTAGGTTCGGGAGGATTGGCATTTTTAGCAGAATATTTGCGCGGCCGCAGCGACCAAAAACGGTCTGATTAGTATTAGAATTGAATTGCATTCATTAGCTCTCAATTCTTGAAATTATCTGCGTTGATCTGTGTTGATCTGCCTGACATCTGCGGTCGATCGGGTCTATCAAAGATTGAGGCAAGAAGTCAATTAAAAAACCCGGTATCTTTGAGAAACCGGGTTTTTGAGGTTTAGTCGAGGACTGAATTACTGCTATTTTGCTGGTAATTTAACCTTACTAGCCAAACCGAGTGCTTCCAAGACTTGAATTGTCATCCAAGTAAAGTCAATTTCCCACCATTTCATACCGTGACGGGCAGAGTATTGAAAAGCGTGGTGGTTGTTGTGCCAGCCTTCGCCGTAAGTCAAAACCGCAACCCACCAACAGTTAGTAGAACTATCTTTAGTTTCGTAAGTGCGGTAGCCAAATTTGTGAGTTGCACTGTTCACAAACCAAGTGCAGTGATATACCAAAATTAAGCGGGCAAAAATTACCCAAACTACAAATGACCAGCCTGCTGCTAAGTAAAGCAACACGCCAAAGACGATTTGCATGGGGAGAAAGTAGTTTTGCAAAAATTGGTAAAATGGATCGCTCGAAATGTCTTTTGTGCAGCGGGAAATTTCAGCGTGGGCGGGGCCTTTATACAGCATCCAGCCGATGTGACTCCACCAAAAACCATTCTGGGCATTGTGAGGGTCGATCGCATTTTGGTCAGAGTGGGTATGGTGTAATCGGTGCAGCCCAACCCAATCAATTATTCCTCCTTGACAGGCAAGGGCCCCGCAAAATGCTAGAAAGTATTCTACGAATTTTGGTGTCTGAAAGCTGCGGTGGGTGAGCAGGCGGTGCCATCCGAGAGTTATTCCTAAACCGCCGGTGATCCAGTGCATGAATACTGTTAAACCAACTGCTGTCCAGTTGAAGTTACTCGGTAGCAATGCGAACAAAGCTCCGATATGCAGTCCTGCTAAACTAATAACGTGCTTCCAATTGTATTGGAGTTTGTCTTGTGTTGCTATTGTCATTCTTTTTTTGATTTCTGATGAGATGCAGACTGGAATTCACGTATAAGAGTTTGGATTGAGTCGCGAACTTTTTTGCTGCACACTTGCCCAAACTAATAAAGAATCAATGATAGATTTGGGATTAGGATTGAAAAAGATTTACGGTTGTATTTTGAAAATAAAAAATTTGGCTGCCCAACAAAATTTTTTGTTCCCAATTATATTATAACTGATTCTGGTTTTGGTTGGGTCGATCGCACAAGATGATTCAATCTCAGTTCAACCCAACCTTTACCCGATCGCAAAAAACAGGATTAGGCATTGGTCACTAGCCATTAGTCCAGAACTGATGACCGACAACCAATGACTAATTGCCGATCGCTATTTTTCTGCTAATTTCACTTTGGTTGCCAAACCCAGCGATTGCAGCAATTGAATTGTCATCCAAGTGAAGTCGATTTCCCACCATTGCAGGCCGTGGCGAGCCGAGTATTGAAAAGCGTGGTGGTTGTTGTGCCAGCCTTCGCCGTAGGTGAGCAGAGCAACCCACCAACAGTTGGTCGATCGATCGCCCGACTCGTAGGTGCGGTAGCCGAATTTGTGGGTAGCGCTGTTAACCAGCCAAGTGCAGTGGAACACCACCACGATCCGCATAAACACGCCCCAAACCACGAAAGACCAGCCGCCTAATAAATAAAGCAACACGCCGAAGACAACTTGGATGGGTATAAAATATGCTTGGAGAAACTTGTATACTGGGTCGTCGCCGATGTCTTTGGTAAAGCGGGGGATTTCAACTCTGATCGGGAGATCCGAGAGCATCCAGCCCATGTGGCTCCACCAGAAGCCTTGATTTGAATCGTGGGGATCTGTCTCAGTGTCGGAATGTATGTGGTGTAACCGGTGCATTCCTACCCAGTCGATCGGGCCACCTTCACAGGACAGGGTGCCGCAAATAACTAGAAAATACTCTAGCCATTTCGGTGTTTGAAAACTGCGGTGGGTGACAAGGCGGTGAAATCCGAGAGTAATTCCTAAACCACCTGTTACCCAATGCAGGAAGACTGCTAGCCCGACCGCAGACCAGCTAAAATTACCCGGCAGCAAGGCAAATAAAGCACCGATGTGCAGAAAGGCCATAAAGCCTACGACAGGCCAATCAGGAGAAGTTTTTTTGGAAGTTGCAATCGTCATGAATATATTATGTTTACAAACTAGGGGCCGCATCTACGCCATAATGAACAGCGCGCACGCAAAGGGTGAGCGAGGTATAGATGAATAGCGTTTCACGGCTACAGGAAGCAGAACAGGCACTCTTTCAGATTTTTTCTGGTATTGACACTACAGTCAAGCAAAATCTTCAACGAGTCTTAAAAGCTTTTCGCAGCCACCGGGTTGGAGTCCACCATTTTGCAGGGGTTACGGGTTACGGCCACGATGATTTAGGGCGGGAAACTTTGGACGGGTTATTTGCCGAAGTGGTAGGGGCAGAGGCCGCGGCTGTCCGGGTACAGTTTGTTTCGGGTACTCACGCGATCGCCTGTGCTCTTTTTGGCATCCTGCGTCCTGGTGATGAAATGTTGGCAGTGGCTGGTTCTCCCTACGATACTTTAGAAGAAGTGATCGGCTTGCGGGGGCAAGGTCAAGGTTCACTGCTTGATTTTGGCATTAGTTACCGTGAGTTGCCTCTAACTCGCGAAGGAAATGTGGATTGGCAGGCACTGAGCTCTGCTATTTCTGCAAAGACTCGCCTGGTTTTGATCCAGCGCTCTTGCGGTTATTCTTGGCGATCGAGTTTGTCTATTTCTGAGATTGAAAAAATCGTCGCTGTAGTCAAACATCAGAATCCTAGCACAATTTGCTTTGTTGATAATTGTTACGGGGAGTTTGTTGAGGATTGCGAACCTACTGCGGTGGGTGCGGATCTGATGGCTGGTTCTTTAATCAAAAATCCGGGGGGTACGATCGTCCCTGCTGGCGGTTACGTCGCCGGGAGGGCTG
>JARCMA010000433.1 GCA_030248405.1 Microcoleus sp. MP8IB2.171 | reverse complement strand
GCGATCGCCCTTATCTTCCCAAAGCGTGATCGCCCTTTTCTTCCCTAAGTGCGATCGCCCCTCTGTTTTCCCCCAATCACATTTTAAAAAAGACTATAGAAGGGCGATCGCCCTTTATGCTATCCTGTGAGTAGATACGTTTTGTATATACGTACTCGTGCATTTTGGAACAGTTAGCCAGAAATGATGCTAAAATATTGGATAGAACTGTAGTCAAGCCTAGTATCACTAGGGATATGATGCAAAATATTTATACCCCTTAATAAAAGCTTCAGGAAAAAAATATGGAGAGTACCCAAGCTATCCAAGATGTCAAGGAAATAACCTTCCCTGCAACGGTTATTTCAATTATTAACAGCTACAAGCTAGCTATTAATAGAGGAACCATACATGGTTTAAAGGAAGGTCAAAGGGTGCTGGTCTATCGAATGAGCGAAGAAGAACTCCGAGATCCAAATACTGGGGAATCTTTAGGATATTTAGAAATCGTTAAAGGTAAGGGACGGGTTATTCATGTCCAAGAAAAAATGTGTACTATTGAATCCGATCAAAAGCAGTTTCGGCGGATGGCTACTAAACGAACAGGTCTATACGGTTCTGGTGAAGAGGTGATGGAAACCTTGGATGAGTTAGTACCTTTTGAAGACCCTGAAGTTGGAGATATGGTGAAACCTATCTAATTATTGCAGGCGAATTTAGAGAGTGAGTGCGATCGACCAAATAGAGTGTATCCGCATCATCTCTGCAAGAAAAGCCACTCGTCAAGAAAGAAACACCTACTATGACTATCTGGCGCAAACGACTTGAAGAATTCAAAAACATCCCAGAATCCGCCATTGATACCTCTGACATTCCTGAGTTAGATGCAAGCTTCTGGGAAAAAGCCAAACTGGTAAAACCGCTAACCAAACAAGCTATTTCTTTAAGAGTTGATAGCGATGTCTTAGATTGGTTTAAAAGTCAAGGAAAAGGCTATCAATCTCTGATGAATGCTGTGCTGCGCTCTTATGTTGAACACCACATCAAGAACAGTCAATAAAAGTGCGATCGCCTTTTGTAGATTATAATAAGTGCATGAGGGAACCAACAACAGAACAGTTACGGAGTTTATACCGGCTGTGTCATCTACTTACCAACGTGATGTTCCACCCAATTCACATAGTGCGTTTAGATGAACGAACTCTCAATCTATTTATCTTGGCCGGACAAAACGAAGAAATTGAGTTTGAGATCCAACCAAATGGGAGTATTGAGCCATGAATAATGTCAATTATGCTGCAATGAGCGATCGCGAATTAAAGCGATACATTCTCACCCACCGGGACGATCGTGAAGCTTTCTATGCCTACATTGATCGGCGGCATTCCCGCCCTCGTAAAGTGACTGTACAACTTGATGACCCAGATTGGCAAGAGAAGATAATATCAGCTATTCGGGTGCAGTTAAAGTCTGTTAATTAAGTCAAAAGCTCAAGCCGATCGAGGTTCAAATAGAATCACAGGCGATCGCCCTTATCTTCCCAAAGCGCGATCGCCCTTTTCTTCCCAAAGTGCGATCGCCCAACCTAATCAAATGGATTCAACATACTTAACCCATCAACGCGCTTAAAATCCTCAGCATTGCGAGTTACCAAGACACATCCCTCAGCTAAGGCACAGGCTGCAATTACACCATCTCCTAGTTTCAAACAATAATTTCGACGAATTTGAGCTGCACTATCTAAAACTGATTCTGTCAATAATACGCAGTTAAGAAGCCTCAAAAATTCTCGCATTTCATTAGCTTGTTCTTCTGTCAATGCCGGGTAACAAAGTAACTCTACCCAAGTAATCGGACAGTAGAAAGCCTCTGCATCTCCAGCTTTAATTTCATCAAATATAGACTGAACTTCCGGCTAATCATTGAAGTAATAAATCAGGATGTTGGTATCGAGAAGATATTTATTACTGATCCCATTCTTTTCTTAGTTGCAACGGGAATTCCAAAGCATCCACACGCTTAGGCAAAAAACCACGCCATCTATCTAAATCTAGTCCAGGTAATTTTTTGCTGCTATTTTGAGACTGCGTTGCTACCCGCTGACGCACCAGCATTGCCAACTCTTCTAACAGACGATCTTGCTCATCAGGCGTTAAAGTTTGAGCTTGCTCCAGGATCTCATTGTAAGTAGACATAGGCTCTTTGTTGAGATTTGTGGCTATTTTTGTATTATACCTTAACTTGAGATTGCGAGAAAAGCCTTAGCCCTCCCTACCAGGAAGCGGACGATCTTGACGCATCTCTCGCTGCCACGCAACCGGATCTGCGATTTCAGCAAAAGTCTGACTCGCCGCCAGTTTTTCCAAGATTTCAACTATTTTTTGACGGCGACATTCTGCACTTATACTAGACTTTTCCTCTAACAATGTCACATAAACTTTCAGCGGGCGATCGCTCTGTTGCGGAGCATCGTTCCTCCACTCTAACAGCTTTCCTTTCAGTAGAGCCTCAAATGTGCGTAGCATAATCGATACCAGCTTCTCTCTGACTTTTCTATCATAGCTCTCTGAGGGAATTTTCCGCAAATCTCAGTCTATGTGGCGCGATCGCCCTTATCTTCCCAAAGCGCGATCGCCCTTTTCTTCCCTAAGTGCGATCGCACTTTGCGCCATATTCTCTAAGCAAGTGGTGTTTGTTCCAGTTTCAAGTAGTTTTGGTGCGAGATTACCTCACCATATTGACATTGATATCACACAATGATATCATATGATTCAAAATAACAAATAACATATTTATGGAGCTAAATAATAAACAGCGTAAAATTTTAGAAGCTATTTTTACAGATCCTATACCAGCTAATATTAATTGGCAAGATATTGAAAGTTTATTTACAGCGCTCGGTGCTACTATTACTCAAGGACAAGGTTCGCGGGTTCGCATTTTATTAAATGAGGTGAGAGCGGTATTTCACGAACCACATCCTCAAAAAGAGACAGATAAAGGAGCAGTTAAATCTGTGAGGGAATTTTTGACAAAAGCGGGGATTGAACCATTATGACTTAGCTATTAACGGAAAAATAATTGCCGATCGCCCAATTAACAATGGTATTAGCAGAAAATCGCTCGCAAGTTTAAATTATTGAAACAGGAAGATAGATTACAGCCATGATGACTTATAAAGGTTACAGTGCTAGCATTGAAGTAGATTTAGAAGCAGAAATTCTTTTCGGGCGAGTTCTCGATATTAATGACGTAGTGACTTTTAAGGCGAAAACTATTGAAGAAGCTCGGCAAGAATTTCAAAATTCGATTGACGATTATCTAGAATTTTGCAAAGAATTGGGACAGGAACCGGATAAACCTTTTTCAGGTAAACTTCCCTTCCGCACTACTCCTGAAAATCATCGCAAAATCTTTATTGCTGCAAAGAAAGCTGGTAAAAGTATCAATGCTTGGATGGATGAGGTTTTAAGTAGAGCAGCCGAGCGAGCAATTAATACTTAGAGGAATAAATGGCTTACTATCAACTAAACAACCAATCGAGGCGATTAAAGCAGGAGTATTTGCAATGGTTCAAACCCTGACGTACAGTAAAGAAGAGCTTGCAGGCTCTCACCTGGTTTTACATGATATCAGTTGGGAAACCTACGAACACTTGTTAGAAATATTTGCGGAACGTTCAACGCCGCGCATGACATACTACCAAGGCACTTTAGAACTAATGGTGCCTCTACCAGAACATGAAAGGTATAGCTGGACTCTCGGTCGGCTAATTGTAACCCTGTCTGAGGAAATTGGAATTGAAATTATCGGATTAAAATCATCTACTTGGCGTTCGGAACCGAAAAAAGCTGGCAACGAAGCTGATGAATGTTTCTATATTCAAAATGAAGCTTTAATGCGGGGAAAATTAACAATCGATCTCAAAAATGACCCACCACCAGACTTAGCTGTGGAAATTGATTGGACTAGTTCATCTATCAATAAAATGGCTGTTTATGCGGAATTAAAAGTACCGGAGATTTGGATTTGGAAGAAAGGAAAACTGACAGTTAATATTTTAACTGATACGGGTTATGTCGAGTCGGAAACCAGTTTGGCATTTGGTTCATTTCCTGTGAAAGAACTCGCGCGGTTTATGCAGCTAGACTCGGACAAAGGGGAGAATGCGAGAATTAGAGAGTTTAGAGAGTGGGTGCGATTCCCTACGGGATAGCTTCGCTCGCGCGTACTTACAGAATCAGGCATAATACCCAGCGGTTGAAACCGCGTCTATACAGACAAAACCCGGATGGTGCGCGGGTTGAAGAAGACCGGGCCTTTGAAATTATATTATTTTCTTCAGTCCGCGGAGGCGGACTTCGTTTGTGTAGGCGCGGTTTCAACCGCCGTCTCATCTAAT
>JARCMA010000432.1 GCA_030248405.1 Microcoleus sp. MP8IB2.171 | reverse complement strand
GCGTTAATGATTTGGCCAGAGAGATTGCAGCAGCCCTGGGCGTACAACCTGCAATTACAACAACCGGAGATATTCGGTTTCGCACCGCGCTGCTGAGTCCTCCCCAAGGCTATTCTTTGGCCAATCCAGACGATGCCAAGACTTTTATTTCAAATTTGCTCGCCGGGGCAAAAGTACGCCTAGAAGGTGCTGCAAGCTGGCTTTCCGAGAGCAATTTGCCGTTAGCGCAGCCCTCGGAGAGGATCGCCCCCGACGCCAAATTGACTATCCGCGTCACCGAAAAAGGAATTGCGCCAACGCCAGATTGTTTAGTTTACCATCCGCAAATTGTGGCAGTTGCACTCGCGAACCTATCGAATATTCAGCCAGAAATAGCCCAGTCTTACGTGGGGGAATTACTAGCAAAGACAAATTTAGCTGCTGCAGCAATTGCGGGAATTTTTGCCTTAAAAGATGAGATGGGAAATCCGGCATTAGAAGCAGTTTCAGCATATTTTCAAGTCCCCGTCCGTTTTTTCAATCTCTCCGAACTTGTCGAATTAAACTCTATTGAATTCATCGAAAATCAGGCCGCACAAATCGCGCTGACAGCAGCCGGTGCAAACAGTCAAGTAGTCGCCTCCGATCGCACTTTATCCCTGAATTGCGCGATCGCCCTGGCCGCCGAACCCATAGATGCTAGCGCGATCGGAGTTAGCCGCGGCAAACTCGCGATCGTCGGTACGGGCCCCGGTGGCGCACCCTGGATGTCCCCGGAAGTTAAGGAAATTTTGCGCGAAGCCACGGATTGGGTGGGTTACAAGTTCTATCTCGACTTAGCCGGAACCCTGCGGGAAGGGCAAAAGCGGCACGATTCCGACAACCGCGAAGAGATCGATCGCGCGCGTTTTGCCCTAGATTTAGCAGCATCCGGCAAATCTGTAGCCGTGGTTTCGTCGGGAGATCCGGGTATTTTTGCGATGGCTGCGGCGGTGTTTGAGGCGATCGACTTTGACGCCAAACCCGAATGGCAAGGCATCGATATTCGGGTAGCACCGGGCATTTCAGCCATGCAGGCGGCCGCTGCTGCGATCGGAGCACCCCTCGGACACGATTTTTGCGTGATTTCGCTTTCGGATATTCTCAAGCCTTGGGAGGTCATAGAACAGCGGATTTCGGCGGCGGCAAAGGCGGATTTAGTTATGGCATTTTACAATCCAATCTCAAAACAGCGGATTTGGCAATTGGGAAGGGCGATCGAGATTTTGTTGCAAACTCGCGATCCTAAAACCCCCGTCGTACTAGGGCGAAACCTCGGCAGGCCAGGCCAATCCGTGCGCGTTTGCACCCTCGGCGAATTCCAGGCGCAAGACGCTGACATGAGAACTTTAGTAATTGTTGGTTCGAGTCAAACTCGGATTATTCCCCGCAAATATGGAGATGTTTGGGTTTACACGCCGCGCAGGTACGAAAAATAAGTAAACCAGCAAAAACTTAGGAAATAAGCAATTGACTGAAAGCTAATTGACTTTGACAATAAAATATTTTGAGCTCGCTGGGGGGAGTCTAGGTTAACAAATGGCGGCGAATCACTCGATCGGCTTATTATTTCATCTCATAGTTGTCACTCTCGATTGATCAGTAATCGTCTTTGATTACAGAAATCCTCGGTAGTGAGGAATCTCGGCTTCCGGAGGCCGAGTTTTTCTCGCAGACATTGAGCGAATTTAGAACTAGACTCAACCCTAGTAAGGGTTTCAGCTTCATTTTGGGAGAGATATAATTTACTTCTCAGTAAATATTTTTTTATTATATAGCCAGGATAAAATCAAAGGCGATCGAGGTCTGCTCAATTCCTTAATCCTACGATAATCTTACGGTTACAAAAAGAGGGCCTTCACCCGCAGGAGTCTTCTCTGTCTTTGGGTAGACCGAATTAGTTTTTTCTTTTGATAAGATTCCCTTAAACAAAGGTTAAGAGAACGGTTGAAAAAAACATGAAATTCCAAATCCCTCTAGCTCCAGGATCTGTAACCCAATTTTTGCTTCGAGTGGTGACCTGTCTAGTTGTAATATCTTTCTTAAGTCAGATGAGTCTGTACTACTTGCCGGATTAC
Organism: Microcoleus sp. MP8IB2.171; assembly: GCA_030248405.1. Classification (GTDB taxonomy): domain Bacteria; phylum Cyanobacteriota; class Cyanobacteriia; order Cyanobacteriales; family Microcoleaceae; genus Microcoleus. Next base: position 13,539 of record JARCMA010000432.1, on the reverse strand, counting down.
CCCTCTAGAGACTTCTTGGCAAAGGCATTCAACGTGGATGCCGAGCGGAACCTTCCAACCTTCTACTCATTTTTGGCATTGCTGTTTAGTTCTCTCTTGCTGGGTGTGATCGCCTATGCGAAAAATTTGGATAGCGATCGCTACAAGAATCACTGGAAAATTTTATCATTCATATTTTTATTTCTATCTTTAGACGAAGCGGGGAGTTTGCACGAAAAATTGATTGACCCGATGCGAAGCCTGCTAAAGGCATCAGGATTTCTTTACTTTACTTGGATTGTGCCGTTCGGTTTTCTGGTAGCGATATTTCTATTATCCTATAGTAAGTTTGTGCTCCACCTTCCTGTTGCCACAAGAAAATTATTTGTTGCAGCATGCGCTCTTTATATTGGAGGAGCAATCGGGATGGAAATTCCAGGGGGATACCTATATTCTACCATGGGAATGGAGAGTGTACCCTACCTGATAGTAGCGACCGTTGAAGAGTCATTAGAAATGGTGGGCATCGTTGTATTTATCCACGGATTGATTTCATATATCAAGACATATTTAGGCGGCGTAAGTTGGAATATTTACATACCCGGAAAAAACACACAAGTTACCGAACATCAAAATATCGGCATACCTGCCGTTAGCGAACCAGCCAACACAAATCTATTAAGGTGAATCACTTAAAACCGGGTTAATGGACGACGAAAATACTGCATTATGGCTTTTGATCAGGATAAAAAACCCGGTTTCTTTGGTACTGATGCGTCCTGGAATGGAGGTTCTGTGATCGGCGGCGCACACAACGACCAATATATAGGCTGCTTGCTGCACCAAAAGACTAATTAGATGTGGAACAGCTTAGTTCACAGATGCCATTCTCACCTTTACTAAAAAATCATTAAGAGCAACCTTTGCATTAGGATTTGACGGCAAATGACTGTTAAAACTTGCCTCTTCTAATACATTAATTAGCCGATCGCGCTCCTGGTGATAAAATGCAATATCTGTATCTTCCAGGACAGACTTCTCCGCCCCAGCCAGCTTGCGAGCAATCAAATCGGGAATATACGGCAACTGGAACTTCTGATTGAGTTTAACCAAATTCGCCTCAACTTCCCCAGTTTGCATCAAATGAATCCCCGCCAGCAACACGCGGTAAACGTACAGCAGGGGCTTAACCCGACGCGGGCTTTCTTTCTCAAACAATCGCCATTGAGTTTGAGCAAAACCGAGATAGTGGTGGCTGTGGTGCTTGGTAATGCAGTTGGAGGCGATCGCCTTTAACTCTTCATGTTCCTCGCTACTGTAAACTATAAGTGGCGAATACAGTTGCTCCAAGACATAGCCGTTGCGCTTCAACAGCAACTCCAGAAACTTCTTAATATCGTGAGTGACTAAATCGAGTTCCATTCCCTCCCGAACTTCCGAAATTTCGATTGTTTCTGAACCCGAAATTAGTCCAATAACTTTCGGTAGCGGCAAGATATGTACTCCCCGCAAGTCGAAGTCAGAATCGGGGGAAGGAAAACCGTATAAGTGCGAGCCGCTGACAGTCGCAAACAGCAGCGGGTAAGGTCGATCGGAGATAATCTTGACTAATTCGGAGATGTATTCTACCATGATTCTCCAAAATTTAACAATAAAAATCATTAATTCTTTCAGTCCGCGGAGGCGGACTTTGTTTGTGTAGAAGCGATTTCAATCGCCGATTTCTGCAAACAAATGTCAAATTCCGATCGCACTTTGACGCGATTTAATCAAAAACAGATTAGCCTGCTCATAATTAGGACGTTCCGGTAACTTAGTTTCTGCAAAAGCGCGATCGAACTCAGCGTGCAAACTCAACCGCCAGCGATTCACCTCATCCCAGGATATTTCTTGATTGCGGATCGACAAAAGTTGCGATCGACAATCCTGCACCCGCACCGGCACAAACCCCTCCTTAAGTACCGTAATTCCTGACAACAGCAACCGAATCAAGTGCATCGCGTGCTTCCAGCGAATTCCCCCAGTATTCCGCAAGTCTTGCTCCATCTTTTTAAACTGCGACAAAACGTAACTATTGTAAGTTTGATAAACCAATTGAGACAGAAAGATTTCCCGAATTTCCAGCAATTCAGCAGCGACAGGAGAAAGAGTTTCTACCAAAGGAGTGTACAAACATTCGAGCACATTGGGATTAGCTTTCAGCGCCAAAACCAGAAATTTTTGCAGTTCCCAATAGCATTCTTGATTTTCCTGATTTTCCAATTGTTCTGGAATGCCATAAAGCGACCAATGAAGCATTGCTGGTGGCTGATAAATCCCGCGCCTGTCTGTATCAGATTGCTCGTTATCCAAACCGTAAGCTCTCGAACCAACAATGCAGCGGTAAATTACAGAATCATAGAGGTTATATTCCGCGAGAAAATCTCCTCCTGACTGCAATCCTTCGCTTTGAAACTGTTTGCGGATGCTGAATTCGTGTCGCCGCAGACTAACTTGTGTTGCGTCTGGGAGTTTGACTAAATAGGCGTGGGAATTGTCTGTAGGCGATTTGACGATGGCACCTACTGCGCCTTGTTTCCAAGATTTGTCTCCACCGGGGTTTTTGACCTCAATTTTGGTGACGATTTGGGTTCCTGCGGGCACGATTAGGTTGAAATTGTTGGGAAGATTGGGATTTGTCACGAGGAAACCTCCTGCGGGGCACGAGCTACATTCTTATTGTAGTATATTTGTAGTGGAAAATGGGTGTTTTGGGCGATCGGCAATTTTGGCTTTGCTGAACAGTGTCTAATTAATTATCAAGGAGGAAGATTAATGCGTTATGCTGTGGTAATTGAAAAAGGTGAAACTAGCTACGGTGCGTATGTTCCAGATTTACCTGGATGTGTAGCTGTGGCTGAAAGTTTAGAAGAGGTGAGGCATTTAATTAAAGAGGCGATCGCATTTCATATTGAAGGACTACAAGAGGATGCTTTTCCTATTCCCGAACCTGTCTCTATTTGCGAATATGTTGAAGCTTAAGCTAAACACCAATTCCTTTTTATTTCCCGTCCGTTTTTCTCCCGCTTAATTTTCCCCTTATACCCCCTTTTCACTTTCATGTTGTGCAGGAAGTGCTACACGCCCATGAAAGTCATGATAACGATGTGAAAAGTCTTCTAAATATGGACTTTCAAGCACAGCACGTCGTTTAGCAAAATTATTATTTATTTGATGGTATAAGAAATCAGCATCTATAGCAAAAATTTTTTTAAAATCTACTGTTAATTCTGGTATGCCTTCCTGAGATGATTCACGTTCTAGAGGTATTTTTTCCAAAAAATGGTATTGCTGATAACGATTAGATTTAACTAAATTCCAATCTGCTGAATTTAGCTGAACTGTTTTGTTGGAGCGAATTTCTTGAGCTGTATCTACTTGACAAAAAAGTATAGAATTTAATAACTTATTAGGTTTATCTCGATTTTGCCTAGCGCTATAGTCCCAATCTAAATCACAGTTTTGAGTAACAATAATTGCATAAGGATGAACAATAGGTTTAAACTGAATTTGAGCGAGGTACTGAATTTGAGCGAGGTTTGGAGAAGATTCACTTGCAACTGGTTTAACCTGTATAAGTCCAGTCAGAATTTCCCCTTGTCTAAGAGCCTCTTTGTCATTCGAGGCTCTGTAAATCAAAGGTTTACTCATGGTTAGCTACTCAAAATCTAGAATTAAAGGTGGTCTGACTTCGCTAGGTAATACGCTACCAGTAAGTAATCCTAATTCTTTAGGTAAGGTAGTTTGTCCTAAATCAGACCGACAGTCACTATAATATTCCACCATTCGTTCAAGCACTTCAGATGCTTCTTGCAATCCTTCTGGAGTGTTAGCAAAAAGCAGATTGAGTAGCGTTAAGCACTTAACCCAAGTGATGGTGTTTTGATTGAATTGACCAAACCATTCACCACTAATAGGTGATTCGATGGAAACTTCGATTTTTAAGCTAGGAGTACCAGATGCTAAAGTGTGCCGATACTGCGTCTGAGCAGGAGTGGGTAAAACTTCATACCTTTGTCCAATTATATTTTTGCTTTGAGTACCACCAGTTGTTACGTGCATAGGATTATATTGGTTGAGGTCGCATTGCTCTGTGCAACTCTTCCGTGATACCCCAGCGGAAGAGATTTCTGGCTGTATGGTTGTAGTTATCGAGTATTTTCCAGGCATTTTCACTCCTTTCTACTTTATCCTCAGTAAAAAAATCAGTATCTAATAAATAAGCTGTTTCATCTATACCTCTTTCTGTGTCCCTAACGTTAACAAGCCCATGACTAAAATTAACTTGACCGAATTCAGTTTTTAGCTGTAAATTTTTAACAAAGTTTTGAATTGAATCTGCTACTTCTGGTGTATACAGTTCAGAAGCAATATGTTGCGGTATTAATTCATGCCACTCTTTGTCTTTGATATTTAGTTTTGACCTAATAATTAAATCACGATATCTTATTCCTGTTCGTGAATAAAAAGAGGGATTATATATCTTTTCAAAAAGTTCTACAGCGCGTTTAAATTTATCAATAAAATTTTCATATCTTTCATACTTTGTCGTAGCAAGCGTTATAGAGTTTTTGTCTAAAGATATCTGGCAACTCAAGTCTTCTGACTTAAATTGATAAGTCAAGTCACTTGAAGTCAAGTCACTGGTAAAATTTGAGCTGAATTGGGTTAAAAGATTAGATAGCTCAACCGGGATCTGCAAATTTCTAGAAGTTTCAAAAATTGGGTATTCAAACCTTATACTATCTTGAAAGTCTACAGGCTGTTGGCTGGCAATTTTCAGGATAGTTGGAAATCTAAGTTGAGCAATAACCTCAATTAGGGGGCTGTCCTCATAAATTACTCTTTCATAGTTTGGGAGCTTCATTTTTTCAAAGTATCCATTACCAATTTGAAGAGCGTCTATTACTCTAGCTTAACTTACTTCCAAACAGAATCACATTCAGGATCGATGCCATCGCCTTTTCCAAATCAAATTTTACAACTTAAAAATATGGGCAATACAGGATTTGAACCTGTGACCCCTTCCGTGTGAAGGAAGTGCGCTACCACTGTGCTAATTGCCCGCAGATAATTACTATACCATACTAACTCCAAATTCGCAACTAAATTTTTCCTAAAAATTCAGCAGCTTGTTTCTCAGTTAAACTCGACACAATGCCAAGAATACAGGCATTTGTCGAGTCTGGCATCAATCAACCACCCACCAACCCGCCGCAGGGCCAACAAACCGCACCACAATCCACCAACCCACCAACAGACTAATCCCCGCCCAGCTTCCGCGAGATGTCCACCTCACAAAATCTTCACTTTGGGTTTTCGTGATTGGTAGCCACGAAACGATGCGCTCTTCTTTACCGAATTCATCGCCGATCGACTCTTTACGACGCTTAGCTTCACCCATAATCTTTATTTGCTAAATGAAATTTCAACTGCATAACCAACCAAATTATACGTCAACAGGTCATCTCAAGCCTGCGTCAACCAAGTCGTATCCAAATAATCAATCCTCGCAAACGGGCTCAGCGCCGCTAAAATCTGCTGTCCGTAGCTGCGGTGAATCACCCTGCTGTCGAAAATCGCCACAACCCCCTGACGTTCTCGCACCGGCGCGATCGCCCGCTGCAACTCATTCAGCGCCGCCGGCAGCAAATACAAGCGAAACCAATCCTTGCGCTGCTCCTTATAATAAGCCACACGCGCCGTCACCAAAGGATTTTCCAAAGAAGGTAGCGGCAAAGTTGCGATCGCCAGCAAATGAGGCGCGCTCAACTCCCCCTGATGTTCCCGCCAAAACTCCCACCCAGTCACCAAAATCGCATTCTCCCCCACATCAGTTTTTTCCACCTGCACCCTCGAACCGAACTCAGAAGCCAAAATCGCCGCCAGCCGAGCCCTCAGCGGTACATCACCAACAATCAGCACAGTTAAACCCGCCACCGACTCACTCATAAACAGCAAAGTCCGAATTTCTTCCATTAAAACACCCTGAAATTCCGGCGTATTTGGCAGCGGCAGCCAGTTGGGAATGTACAGTTGAATTAATTCGCTTTGTCGATCGGGCGAAAACTTCACACTCGTCAACTCTGGCAGTCCCAGCATTTGCCGGAAGATCGGAGCCTTCGGTTCCACATCCACCGCCCCCCCAATCAACACCACAGGCTGACAATCCCAAATTTTGCTCAAAACCTCAGCCACCTGCACCGGCGCGCAGAACAGAGAAAATGAGCCAGCCTCCCGATGAATTTGCGCCCACCGCAGTTTTCCGTTTGTTTCCCGCCGCTGCCAAAAATTGCTCCAAGCAGCCGGAATCAGCGAATTAGGCTCGATCCTTTCAAACAGCCCCTGCAAAATATTTTGCTCTGCCGTTTCCAGCAAATAGCACTCGTCAGGTTTCGCCGGATGCTGAAAGAAAGCCCGCGTTAGCATTACCCGCCCTTGGAGGATTGCATCGGCGAGCATTGGCTGAGATTGCATTAAATCGTTCCAGTCAGCCGGTTGCAAACACGCCGTCAATTGCTGACGCGTCCAAACTTCCAAGTCATCTACACCGTCGATAATTGTCGGGATATTGCTGTGAAGTTGCGAATTCACCGCCAAACGAGCCGCCAGCCAAGACTGCGGATCTGCTAGCATCAATCCTCGTCCAGTGGCATGATCCGAATAAATCTCGATCGACTTATCAGTTTGCAGCCACTCTTGCAAACGCGGAATTTCCACTGCTCTCAAATGCTCGATCACCCGTGTCGGCGTGACTAAAATCACAGGCTCCGGCCACATCAAAATCGGCATCAAATAACTGACTCGATACCGCTGTCGGTAAGCTCCAGCGGGAAGCCCTGTTTGGATCAGAGCGCTGCGCCCCAAGCGCAAAGCCCGCGCCACGAGCCGCGCCATCGTTAAATGGTGGGGCCAGTGCGGCTCGGAGTTCGATCGCAGGAAGCGGAGCAGCGAGTTGTGGACTTCTACCTCAATCAATCGATTTCACAGTTGATATTTCTCAATCAACATAATCAAAACTTGCCAGAAAATCAACTACTTTTTGACCGAGAGGCAAACTGAATTTACTCGGCTGATGAGTTGCGCCTCCCTTCCCAAAATTCCCGTGAGAATTCACCATCAAACTCTCCTGTCCCGAACTAATTAAAATAGTTTGGGTAGGTGACTCAAAAAACTTTGTTGGTTGACTAACCTGTGATATATTAGAAACCAAACTTATCAACTCATTTAATTTATTTGTAGCTGTACTCAATGCTTTACGCAACTGCACTATTCGTTTTTCATCCAAATTTTGACTTTCGATATTTTTGCCGATAACCATAATATTTCTCTGAGTTTGTACAGAATCCTTAAAAGGAAGAATCGCTAAAAAAGCTGCTGGCAATAAATGCTCATCGCTCTCAAATCTAAAAGTTAGAGTTGTGCGGCGGTAGCCGACTTCAATATTAGGAGGAAAATTCATTGCCCGGTAATGCCGAGCTATTTCGCTGTAAGCGGTTGCTAAAGTCCTGTTTGCTGAGTAATCTAAAACTGCATCAACCACAATTCGCACTAACCCGGGCGTGTGATTTAAAAATTTTCTCGCTTCAGACGGCGCATTAAATTGTTGAATCTGAGTGCGATCGCCAGCGGGGCTGAGGTCAACCCACTGGCAACTAATATTATCGGCGATGATGCCAAACCTGGGAACCAAATAGAGTTTTGCCCCAGTTAAAATTGCCCCCGGCAAATCTGCCCCCACCCAATCTGCGTTTATCAAATTCGTTTCTGTCAAATCTGAGCGAAACAAATTAACGTTTGCTAAATTAGTATTTCTTAAATCCGCTCCGTTGAGGTTAGCTCCGTTGAATTTAGTATCGATCAGATCTGCGCCGTTGAGGTTAGCTCCGCTCAAATCAGCCCATTTGAGGTTAGCTCCGCTCAAATTGGCACCGCTGAGATTCACCCGCTGCAAACAAGCTTGTCTCAGATCCGCATCGATTAAATTCACACCGTTAAGTTCTGCTTTTGTCAAATCCGCGCCGTGCAAGTTAGCTTCTTGAAAGTTAGCTGAAGCAGCCGAAGCACCTCTGAGATTTGCACCGGAAAGATTAGCACCGCACAGGTTAGCTTCCGTCAGTTTTACCTCTCTTAAATCTGCTTCAGTCAGGTTAGCGCCGCTGAAGTTAGTTTTACTGAGTTCGCAGCGGACTAATTCGCTTCTAATCAGGGATGCTCGGATTAATTGAGCTGCACTTAAATCGGCTCTCACTAAGTTTGCTACGTTGAGATTAGCCCCGTTTAAGATTGCTCGCGAGAGGTTAGTGCTGCTGAGTCTAGCCACATTCAGGTTAGCTTCGCTCAAGTTAGCTTCGCTCAAGTTAGCGCCGCTGAGGTTGGTGACAAATAAGCTAGCCCGCCTTAAAATTGATTGGCTGAGGTTGATGCGGCTGAGATTCGCTTCATTCAGGTTGATTCCTGTGAAATCTCTGTCGCCTTCAGTGTATCTTTTGACGATTGCAAATCGTTTGAGCAGTTCTTCAGCTTCCATTTTTTTTACCTGAATGAAATGGCAATCGGCTAACTTTTATATGGCATAAATAGCAATGATATCAAATTAATTTATAGTATTTACTCACCGAGCTGATAAAAGCTTTTGACAAACTCAATGACCGTATTTAGCGGCGGGGTGGTAAATCTTTGGGCTTTAATTGCAGGACTGATAGAGGTTTTGTTGACTCCGGGCAAATTTGTCAAGTTTCTGCCAAAATCGGGGTGATAGTGAATCATCAAAGTTTCGGCGCTGGAGTTAGCCAGTACAGTTTGGGTAGGCGATTGGAAAAAACTTGACATCGGTTCGCGATCGAGGCGAATCGGCTGAATTTTCATTTCCCCTATTTTTCTCATTGTTTTGGTCAGGGCTACGTTTAATTGCACTACCATATTTGAGACTCTGACGCCCAGGTTATTACCACTTTGGGGTTGAATCATCTTGATCAAAGTAATCAAATTTTTCTGAGTAAATGCTGCATCACTAAAGGGAATAATCGCAACGAAAGCGGTGGGAAATAGTTGCTCGTCCTGTTCTATTCTAAATGATATGATTGTGCGTCTGGAATTAACTTCGATACTGGGAGGATGGTTCAAAGCAGGGTATTGACGGGCAATTTGGCGGTAGGTAGCTGCAAGGACAAAGTTAGCATCGGGGTCGAGGGGTCGATCGACAATAATTTGAACTGTCGGCGGTGTAGCATTGAAAAACCTTTGAGATTCTTCTGGGGTAAAGCGCTGAATGTGGCTGCGATCGCCGTTAGGACTGAGGTCAACCCAATCGCAGGTAATGTCATCTGCTTTCACATCAAACCTAGAAACCGCGTAAATTTTTGCCCCCGTCAGAGCCGCCCCCGTCAAATCTGCGCCCACCCAATCAGCGTGAATCAAATTCGCTTGGGTCAAATCCGCGTGTACCAAAGTAGCGTTCAATAGATTGACATTGCTCAAATTTGCTCCGTACAAGTTGGCCCCGCTCAATCTCGCTTCATCGAGGTCAGCACCGGTCAGGTTCGCCCCGCTGAGGTCAGCCCACCGGAGATTAGCGCCTCGCAAGTCAGCGCCGCTAAGGTTTGCCTGAGACAGATTAGCTTGTCTGAGTTCGGCATTGCAGAGGTTGACTCCTCGCAAGTCTGCCCTGCTGAGGTCGGCTCTGTGCAAGTTGGCCCGTTCCAAGTTGGCCGCTGTTAGAAAAGCGCCTCTCAGGTGAGCCCCGCTGAGGTCGGCTTGCTCTAGATTGGCTTCTCTGAGGGTTGCTTCTCTCAAATCTGCTTCGCTGAGATTTGCACCGGTCAAGTTGGCACTGCTGAGGTTGGCTCGAATCAGTTCGGATCTGATCAGTGTAGCTTCGACGAGTTTGGCTTCGCTGAGGTCGGCTCTAATCAAGTTGGCCACGTTGAGGATAGCGCCGCTGAGGTTGGCTTTGTGGAGATTAGCACCGCTGAGTCTGGCAACATTGAGTTTGGCTTTTCTCATGTTGGCGTTTGACAAATTGGTGCCGCTCATGTTGGTGAGGCTCAAGATTGCCTCACTGAAATTAGCCCCGCTGAGATCGATCCTGCTGAGATTTGCCTCGCAAAGGAGGATGGCAGTAAAATCTCTTTCTCCTGCTGCATATTTGGTGATGAGTTCTTCGGCATCCATGCTTTTCAATTTCCCTGATGTCTTAGCTAGAACAAAGCTTTATTGTGCCAACCTTTAAACTAGAATAAGCATTTTTTGTAACTTGATGCAATATGCCTAGACATCTATATTGTGGAAGCCTTTTATAAAATCCAAAATGGTATTGATATTAGCTTGAGCCAATTTTGTGCTTTCGGCTAACTTAGCCGATGTTGAGTTACTCAGATCGTATTTTTTAATCAGGCGCTTGCCGAAGCCTGGGTGGTGATATACGCTGAGTCTTTGATCGCGGGAATTAATTAAGCTCATCTGTGTGGGTATTTGAAAGAAATTGATGCTTTCACCTATTTTTGGAAAAGAACTGGAAATTTTGATTTGGTCTACTTTGCTGATAGCTTGGTTGAGAGCTTTGCTGCATAACTGGACGTGTTTGGATTCTTTGACGTTAAGTTTGCCTGCATCCTGGGATTGAATCATTTTCATCAAAGCTATTAGGTTTTTTTGAGTTATGGCAGCGTCGTTAAAAGGAATGATGGCAACGTAAGCGGTGGCAAATAATTTATCGTCGCTGTCCATTTTAAACGCGAGTACGGTGCGCCTGGAGCTGACTTCGATCGTGGGAGGCTGACTTAAACTCGGGTATTGTTGGGCAATTTGGTAATAAGTTGCAGCTAGTGCAAAATGAGCGCCTTGGTCTAAGGGCGAGTCAATCACAATCCGAACTGTGGGCAAGGTTTCGTGAAAAAAGTCGTGGGTTCCTCCTGAGTTCAACCAGTAAATTTGACTGTGGTCGCCGTTGGGGCTGAGATCTACCCACTTGCAGGTCATGCCTTCGGTTTTGATGCCGAGTCGCGAAACTGCGTGAAGTTTGGCTCCAGTTAAGGTGGCTCCGGTTAAGTCGGCTCCAATCCAGTCGGCGCGGATCAGATAGGCATTTGAGAGGTCGGCGTGAACTAAGCTGGCATTCAGCAAGTTGGCGTGGCAGAGGTCGGCTCGGCTGAGGTCGGCACCGCTCAATTTGGCTTCGCTGAGGTCGGCCCAGCGGAGATTGCAGCCGCTGAGGATGGCCCAACGCAAATTGACGCCACTGAGGTCGGCGCCGCTGAGTACGGCTTGAGTAAGGTTGGCTTGTCTCAGTTCTGTGCCTCGCAAGTCGGCGCCGCTGAGGTCGGCTCGGCTAAGGTCGGCTCCTTGCAGGTTGGCTTGTTCTAGGTTGGCTTCTGTCAAGCACGCGCCGCTGAGGTGAGCGCCTCGAAGGTTGGCTTGAGCGAGGTTGGCTCCTCGAAGGGTGGCTTCGGTGAGGGTTGCGCCGCTGAGGTTTGCGCCGCTGAGGTTTGCGCCGCTGAGTTCGGCTCGAATCAGCTCGGCTCTGATCAGTTTGGCTCCTGTGAGTGTGGCTTTTTTGAGGTCAACTCGCACTAGGTAGGCGACGTTGAGGTCGGCGTCGGTGAGGTTTGCGCCGCCGAGATGGGCGCCGCTGAGTCTGGCGATGTTGAGTTTGGCACCGGTCAGGTCTGTTTTGCTGAGGTTGGCTCCGCTCAGGTTTGCTACACTCAGATTCGCACCCTTGAGGTTGGCTCCGCTCAAGTTGACGCCGCTGAGGTTGGCCTCAGTCAGGTTGATTCCGGCAAAGTTTCTTTCTCCGGCGGCATATTTTTTCAGGAGTTCCTCGACTGTCATGGGGGCGGCACCGTATCAAATATCCCCATTTTATTGCTATGAATATCGGTATTGTAGGACTGGGTTTAATTGGTGGCTCGATCGGGCTGGATTTGCGATCGCGCGGGTTTAATATTTTGGGGGTTTCGAGTCGGCAACAGACTTGCGATCGGGCGCAAGCTCGCGGTGTTGTCAATGAAGCCAGCATACACCTGTCTCTAATGGCAGCAGCCGATGTGGTTTTTATTTGCACGCCGCTGGGGTCGATCGAGCCGATCGTCCGAGAGTTGGTGCCCTATCTTTCCCCTGATACTATTGTAACGGATGTCGGTTCCGTAAAAACACCCATAGTACAGGCCGTGTCTCCTCTGTGGCCAAATTTTGTGGGGGGACACCCGATGGCGGGGACTGCTGAAAGCGGAATTGAGGCGGCGGTGCCGGATTTGTTTGTGGGCCGGCTTTATGTGGTGACGCCGACTGCCCAGACGCCGACGCTTGCGGTGGATAAGGTTGAGGAAATTGCGCGGTTGCTGGGTGCTAAAGTTTACCGATGTGAGCCGATCGAGCACGATCGAGCTGTGGCTTGGATTTCTCATTTGCCGCTCATGGCTAGTGCGACGCTGGTTGCGGCCTGCGATCGAGAGGGCGATCGAGATATTGTTAATTTAGCCCAACATTTGGCGAGTTCGGGTTTTCGGGATACGAGCCGCGTTGGGGGTGGCAATCCCGAGCTGGGAGTGATGGTGGCAAAGTACAATCGAGAGGAATTGTTGCGATCGCTCTCTATTTACCGCGACAGTCTTGACGAGTTCATCACTGATATCGAAGCTCAAAATTGGCAAGCTCTCGAACACAAGCTGAAGCTGACTCAACAAGCGAGACAGAATTACAAATTGTGAGCCAAAAATTACTTAAAACTTTCCCCGTGTCGATTATGATTTGTGGACGCCTATATATTGAGTTTCAATGTACACTTATTCTCGGCTTAAGCGAGTTTTACTGGGTGAATCTCTCCCCACCAGCGCATCTATTCATGAAAGGCTGAGCAACGCTACAGGGCTAGCTGTTCTTGCTTCCGATGCACTGTCGTCTGTTGCCTACGCTACTCAAGAAACTCTACTGGTACTATTACTAGCTGGGAGTAGCAGTTTGAGTTTATCGCTGCCTATTTCTGGAATTATTGTTTTACTATTGGCGATCGTGGCGCTGTCTTACCGACAGACAATTAAAGCGTACCCCAACGGCGGTGGTGCTTACATTGTGGCGCGAGAAAATTTAGGTATTTATCCTGGTTTGATCGCAGCAGGTTCGCTGATGATTGATTACATCCTCACCGTAACTGTGAGTATTTCGGCTGGCATTGCGGCCTTGACTTCAGCCGTTCCCTCGTTGCTGCCCTATACCGTTGAACTGTGCTTAGTTTGTATTGTCCTGATCATGTTTGCCAATCTCCGGGGACTGCGGGAATCTGGCAAGATATTTATGGTTCCCACCTATGCGTTTATCGTGGGCATTTTTATCTTGATTGGTTGCGGTTTATTCCAACAGGCAACAGGTAATGTTATGCCGACATTACAAAATATTCCCGCTAAGGAACCTTTGGGATTATTTCTGCTGGCGCGCGCTTTTGCGGCGGGCTGTACTGCCCTGACTGGAGTTGAAGCCATATCAGACGGGGTGTTGGCTTTTAAGCCTCCTGAATGGAAGAAT
>JARCMA010000431.1 GCA_030248405.1 Microcoleus sp. MP8IB2.171 | reverse complement strand
GCAATCCTTGCAGGAGTCGTAAACTTTTTACCCCACCCCAACCCTCCCCTTATCAAGGGGAGGGAGTAAGAAATTCACAAATGATTTAGGATTGCTATAGTCATTTCTTTGTCGGAGCTTTTAATATTTTGTCCCTCACCATTTCGTCAACGATTAAGTCGCTGATAATCAGAGCTCCGTGGGAGGTAAAGTGCAACCCGTCATTATTTTTTACATAGCCTCGCTTCCCCGATTTATTGGCAACTACAGGAACAAATTTTCCGGCTTGTCCAAATGTCTCCCAAGTAGAAATAAATTCAATTTTGGATGAAGATTTGCTGGCATTTTTATAAATAGCGTTCATGATGGGAAAAGCTTTGAGATACGAAGACTTGTTAGGTAGCGATTGACCGACCCAATACACTTTTCTCACGGATGACGAATCCAGTAACTTGGCATATCTGTCAACTCTTTCTTGATAAGCTTTTTGCCATTCTTTGGTCATAACAGCCCGGGCTTTTCCTTGAAAATCAATAATATTTTGACGGTCATTTGCTCCGAACAAAACTATCACTACATCCGGCTGGTAATTATTAAGAATTTGGCGAGTTCTGGCATACCAGTCATAATAATCTATCCGATTTAATCCGGTCGATACCTTGTAGTCAATTTTCGTATCGGCGATATTGTATTTTTTCTTAAGAGTGTACTGGAGTTGAATTCCTAAGTCGAACATTACGGAATCTCCAATAAATAAAAATTTGCGATAAGGTATGGTCAGTTTTGGTTTAGCTGGGGTTGGTTTTTTAGCTGGGGTTGGTTTTTTAGAATTAGCAGGCTTTGGGGGTTCAACAGCCGCTTTTATTTCGGTTTTGACTGGAGGAATTTCTGGTTCTTTGGGGAGGCTATCGAAGTTAATATCTTTAATTTTGCTCCAAAAATCTTGTTCGGATTTTCGGAAACCGTTTATTTCGATATTGCCCGCGGCTTGTTTAATTTCGGGACTGGCGAAAGGAGTTGAAGCAAAGCTTTTTAGAAATAATGATAAGTTTGAAAATATTAAAGTGAGAATCACAGAAGTAACAATCAGCAAAAATTCCCTGTCTTTCATATTTCTTAGAAATTAAAATAAATAAAAGGCGGAACGGTACTCGGCCCCAACATCAAAATAGTATACATGAGCAGCGAAACTAAGACAACCCGAAAGAAAATGTTTTTTAATGACAATACGGTTTGCAATAGTTGGGAGATGCGATCGCCCCACAAGTTGATCGCGCCGATGACTGCAATTACTAAATACAATTGCCAAAAGTTAAATTGAAAAGTGGCGACGGCAGGATGGACAATTCCTTGAAAAAAAATTACCGCCGTTTCCCAGTTGGGAGTGCCGAAAAATACCCAGCTACAAGTAACAAAAGTAAATGTTAACAACCAACTGCAAAATTTAGCAAATCTGGGAAAGGAATAGTCTAATTTAAAGTGGATAGCTTGGGGCAGATCTTTACATAAATGGTTGACAATTAATCCTAAACCGTGAATTGCTCCCCAGAAAATAAAGTTTAAACCTGCGCCGTGCCAAAATCCGCCGATCGCCATTGTCATCAGTAAATTTACGTACTTCCTCAACTTGCCGTACTTGTTGCCGCCAAAGGGAAAGTAAACGTAATCCCTCAGCCACTCGGAAAGACTGATGTGCCACCTTTTCCAAAATTCTTGCAGACTGAGCGATCGGTATGGCATATTAAAGTTGGCAATGGGTTTAAAACCCAGCAAACAGGAGATGCCGTTGGCTAAATCCGAGTAGCCGCTGAAATCTACGTAAATCAAACAGGAATAGGAAATTGCCGCGAGGATTAAATCGATGCTGCTGTACTGCTGCGGGACTGTGAAGGGCAGTTGAGTGAAGTTAAACAAAAAGCTCGATAAAGTATATTTTTTGAAGAGCCCAGACAAAATCAAAACTATAACTTCTTCAATTTGATAGTCGTATTTTTCCGGTGAATTTAGCTGCAAGTAAAATTCGCGAGCTCGCGAGATTGGCCCGGAGGCAATTTGGGGAAAGTAGGTAATATAGGCGGCATAGTCTATAAATTTTGGACAGGGGATTTTTTGCTGGTAGCAGTCGATTAAATGAGAAATCATTCTAAAAGTGTAGAACGACACACCGACGGGGGCGATTATTTGCAAAACTGGAAAGCTGGCTGGAATTTGTAGCTGGTTCAGTATCTCAAATAAAGAAGTGACAAAGAAGTTGCAATATTTAAAGATGCCGAGATAGCCAATGTTGAAAACTAAGCCGGAGATTAAAGCATTTTTTTTATACTTACTGTTGCAGAGAACCCGGAGAGTGATATAGTTATAGGCTGTAGAGAAAACGAGGAGCAAGAGAAAGTCGAAACTCCAAAAGGAATAAAATAATAAACTTGAAACTAACAAGACAATTTTATACAAATCGACTTGGGGTTTCACAGAGACGATCGCGCTAAAAATAATTAGGAAAAAAACTAGAAATTGGTAAGTGGGAAATAGCATAAATCTCAGCCGAAAAAAAAATCTTGTTTCTGGCAATATTTTTATAAGTACGACCAGCGAACCTATCCCGAAGGGAATCGCTAGAGTCGGTCTGACCGCACCAAATTTCGGGGTGGATTGCGGACTGTAAGCTTTTGTAAGAGGTCAATTAGGTCACAACTTCCGCCCTAGTTAACCGCACTCATAAATTCATAATCCTGTTTAAAGATTATGATGGTTGTGAGACGATGTATTAACGGATAACAACAGGAATCCCCTTGATTGCGAGGAACCAACGTGCAGCCAACAGACCCTAGCAAATTTACAGATCAAGCCTGGGAAGCCATTGTCAAATCCCAGGATGTAGCCCGCCGCTTTGCCAATCAGCAGCTAGAGGTTGAACATTTAGCCATCGCCCTTCTCGAACAGCAAGGCCAGGCCAACAGCATTTTCAGCAAAGCTGGAGTCGATGCCGCCCGCTTGGCCCAGCAGTTAGATGCTTTTGCCAAACGACAGCCCAGAGTTGCCAACGCTGACCAACTATACCTCGGTCGCGGCTTAGAAGTGATGTTAGATGTTGCCGAGGCCACCAGGGCGACTTGGCAAGATAATTTTATCGCCGTTGAACATTTATTAATTGGCTTAGTAGAAGACGAACGAGTCGGCCGCAGGTTGCTGACCAAAGGCGACGGCCCGCCGGGCCGCCCCGGTTACGATCGCAAACCCCCAGCCGGTACGCTCGATCGACCAAAACTCGAAGAAGCCATCAAATCTTTCCGCGCCACTGCTAAAACCCAAGAAAAAAATTCCGAAACGGGGAAAGCCAGCCGCAGCAGCGCTAAAGCCCAAGATCAAGATGGCGAAGCCAACTCCGACGCCCTCAGCAAATACGGCCGCGATTTGACAGAAGCCGCCAAAGCCGGCAAACTCGACCCAGTAATCGGCCGCGACGAGGAAATCCGCCGCGTGGTACAAGTTCTTTCCCGTCGTCAAAAAAACAATCCGGTGTTAATTGGCGATCCCGGAGTCGGAAAAACTGCGATCGCCGAAGGTTTAGCCCAGCGAATTGTCAACGGCGACGTACCGGAATCTTTGAAAAATCGCCAGCTATTTAGCCTCGACATGGGCAGTTTAATTGCTGGGGCAAAATTCCGGGGCGAATTTGAAGAACGATTGCGGTCTGTTCTGCGGGAAGTCATCGATTCCGACGGGCAAATTGTCCTATTTATTGACGAATTGCACACCGTTGTCGGCACTGGCGGCGGTGGCAGTTCCGGTTCGGGAATGGATGCGGGAAATTTGTTAAAACCCATGTTGGCCAGAGGCGAATTGCGCTGCATCGGCGCTACAACTCTCGACGAATTCCGCAAGAATATTGAAAAAGATCCTGCCTTGGAACGCCGCTTTCAACAAGTATTTGTCGGCGAACCGAGCGTTGAAGATACTGTTTCGATTTTGCGCGGATTGAAAGACCGTTACGAACGCCACCACGGGGTAAAAATTACTGATTCGGCCCTGGTAGCTGCTGCAACTCTGTCTTTTCGCTATATTTCCGATCGATTTTTGCCGGACAAGGCGATCGACCTGGTAGATGAAGCGGCCGCCCACTTGAAAATGGAGATTACCTCTAAACCTGTGGAATTGGAAGGAATCGACCGCCGGGTGATGCAGTTGGAAATGGAAAAATTGTCGATCGAAGGTGAAGGAAAAGGTGCTCTAGCCCCTGGGCTCGGATTCCGCGTCGAACGCATCACCTCTGAGATTGACATTTTAAAAGCTAAGCAGGAAAAATTGTCCTCTCAGTGGTTGGGCGAAAAGCAGTTGTTGGATGCAATCAATAAATTGAAAGCAGAAGAAGACCAACTGCGAGTCCAAATCGAACAAGCAGAAAGGGCTTACGATTTGAATAAAGCCGCACAGTTAAAGTACGGCAAGTTGGAAACTGCGGTGCGCGATCGCGAAGCGAAAGAAGCGGAACTTTTGAAACAGCAAGCTCAAGGTTCTTCTTTGCTGCGCGAAAAAGTTACTGAGGGCGATATTGCGGAAATTGTCGCTAAATGGACGGGCATTCCGGTTAACCGGTTGTTAGAATCAGAACGCCAAAAATTGCTGCAATTGGAAAAACACTTGCACCAAAAAGTCATCGGTCAAGAGGAAGCTGTAACAGCCGTGGCAGCAGCAATTCGGCGCGCTAGGGCGGGCATGAAAGACCCCGGAAGACCGATCGGCTCTTTCTTGTTTATGGGCCCCACAGGCGTCGGAAAAACTGAGTTAGCGCGGGCGTTGGCGGAGTTTTTGTTTGACAGCGATGATGCGATGATCCGCATCGATATGTCGGAATATATGGAGAAGCAAAACGTCTCCCGGTTAGTAGGAGCTCCCCCCGGATATGTCGGTTACGATGAAGGGGGACAACTTTCGGAAGCAGTGCGGAGACATCCTTATTCGGTAGTGCTGTTTGACGAAGTGGAAAAAGCGCACCCGGACGTATTTAACATTTTGCTGCAAGTGTTGGATGACGGCAGAATTACCGATTCTCAAGGTCGAGTGGTTGACTTTAAAAATACCGTAATTGTGATGACTAGCAATATCGGCAGCGACCACATTTTGGAAGTGTTTGCTAAGAAGGAGAAAACGGCTAAAAAACCTGCAAGTAGAAAGCAGGAAACGAAAGATTTGTCAAGTCAAAAGACAAATTATAAAGTTGATGATGATGGCACGGTTGAGGTGTCAGCCCAGCGAGTTTCTGATGCT
This sequence comes from Microcoleus sp. MP8IB2.171, assembly GCA_030248405.1. Classification (GTDB taxonomy): domain Bacteria; phylum Cyanobacteriota; class Cyanobacteriia; order Cyanobacteriales; family Microcoleaceae; genus Microcoleus. The sequence goes on along the minus strand of JARCMA010000431.1, from coordinate 7,698 downwards.
GCGAGTTCTCCAAGTGTTCAGGAACCTGAAAGTTTACCGACTCAAGAACGGGAGACTGACCAAGAGTACGACCAAATGTTAAAGCGGGTGATGGGAGCGCTGCGATCGCACTTCCGGCCGGAGTTTCTTCAGCGGGTGGACGAGATCATTTTGTTCCACACGTTGAGCAAGATCGAACTGCGGCAAATAGTCACCATTCAAGTGAAGCGGATCGAGCGGTTGTTGGCGGAACAAAAGATTACTTTGGAACTGTCGGATGCTGCGAAGAACCATATCACAGATGTTGGTTACGACCCAGTTTATGGTGCTCGTCCCTTGAAACGCGCCATCCAGCGGGAGTTGGAAAACCCGCTGGCTAATAAGATTCTGGAAAATGCGTTTGTCGAAGGTGACACAATTGCGATCGACTGCGTAAATAACAGTTTGCAATTTCGCAAAAAAGACCTTATCCCCGCGCTAGTAGGTAACAGTTTGTAGCTGCATTTAGGAACAGGCTTTCTGGCCATTGGTGTCAACTTAACTTCAAAGGTACTCAGAGACTGCTGTCTGGCGATTCAGCGTCGATCTCCCTGGCACACCCCTTAAGAAGGGGGGGATAAGAATCTTCTCAAAGTCCCCCTTCTTAAGGGGGATTTAGGGGGATCTGGCCTAGGCTATCAACGAGAGATACAAAAGTTTTCTGGGTTAAGTTAACATCAATGGGCATAAAGCCTGTTCCACAAAAATTAAATCTTCTAGTGGCCCAGAAAGCCTGGTAGTTTAAAATCATGAAACAACTAACTAGAATCACTCTGAATCCAGAAGTAATGGGTGGAAAACCCTGCATTCGCGGCTTGCGAGTCACTGTTGGCACGATAGTCGGATTGATGGCATCGGGACACTCACCGTCAGGCATTTTGCAGGCTTATCCCTACCTGGAAGAAGCAGATATATATGAAGCGCTTGCCTATGCAGCGTGGCGAGTTGAAGAAGTAGAAATTCCTCTCAAAATAGCGTGAAAATTTTGATTGATATGAACCTGTCACCTGAATGGACTATCGTATTTACTAATACCATTTTTCCCAAATCATGCAACAGTATTCGTAGGGTGCGTCGCCACCAACAATCCCTAGCTACATATCGACAATTTAACAGCGACGCACCTGATCACAATGGTATTATAAACAAACACAACATTTATTGTGTAGCAATCTTAAAATATCTGGCAGCACGGTATATATACGTTGCAGATCCGACAAACCCGATCGCCAACCGTCCAACCTCACCACGCCCTATCCGTTGTGTCACTTCGATCGCCTGTTCGAGTTGCGCTAACACCAGATAGGAGCGCTCTAAAAACACTTTGCCTGCTTCAGTAAGCTGCACTTGCCGCTTCGTTCGTTCAAACAGCTTGACTCCTAGTTCATCTTCCAAACCGCGAATCTGCTGACTGAGCGGGGGTTGGGAAATGTGCAACCGCTCCGCGGCTCGACTAAAGTGTAGTTCCTCCAGCCACCGCGATGAAGTAGTGCAGATAGAGAGATTTCGCGCTTCGTTTCGGTCATATCTGCCGCCGCTCACTTTAGCCGTTGGGCTGCTTTGGTTATCGGTTAGGCAATTAATTGAGAACTGATCTGTCAGTGGTCGGAGCTAAATTATTCCGAGTTCTCTATCAGAACGATTTATGACATCACTGGCGATCGCCTCGTTGATAACCTCGATCGCTAGTGTTTTACAGACTGCGCGATCGCGGCCAGTGCTTCGTCACACCAAGCCACCCACTCTTCCTGGTAGCGAATGCCGCGACGAATCACAAGATGCATATAGAGATCCTTCAACTCTAGCGAGTCTAGCCGATCGACAAAATGTTCGTCTAGTTTTTGGATTTGCTGTAACTTATCGAGATGCAGTTGTCGCCGTCGGGTAATTTCGCGCGTCATTGCCTCGACTGGCACCAGATGTCCCGCTAGTCCCATTACACCTAAGTCTTCGCGAATCGGTGCGGGTTCGGTGGGTTTGGTGAGCCAATTGGTTAGTTCTGTCTGTCCGAGATCGGTAATCGAATAAATTTTCTTATCCAGCCGTCCCGACTGTGGAATCGCCTCATAGGTCACATTACCTTGCTGTTCTAGCTTGCTCAGTTCGGCGTATACCTGCTGTTGACTAGCTTTCCAGAAGCAACTACCAAATCCCTCTGCACACTCTTTGGCGATTTCATAGCCGCTGAGAGGTTGCCGTGCCAAAAACGCCAGAATGGTGTGCTTGATTGCCATGAAAAAATTAAAAATGGGCTTGACAGATTCGATAATTCGATTGTATCTTATTTATTGTACTCAATTCCTTGAATACTTAAATTTTAGTATAAGCGCGACACGTCCCAATATTCTCGTCAATCAGTGCAGTTAAGACACTTGATTAGAGAAATCACATCATGCAAGTACTAGAACACAAAGTTCCGCCACCGATCGTTAAAAGGTGCGGCGGTGGCTCTAGACCAGTCTAGGTATCATCTGTCGAGCGTTTTTGGCGATCGATAAATTTAATCCACAAATTGGAGCTATCTATGTTCGATACACTTGAGACTAAATGGCGATCGCCGCGCCGAGGGGCAATACTAGCGATCGCAGGTGTCGGTTTACTAATCCTGGGCGGTGGCGTTGCGTATCGATCGTTCCTCAGTCGTCCTACTCCTCAAGTAGCCGCTATCCCCAAATCGATCGTGGTCACCAAGGTGTCAGCCTTGGGGCGACTGGAGCCACAAGGAGAGGTGATTCAGGTCTTTGCACCGACATCTCAGGAGGGTGCTAGAGTCGAGTTGCTCAAAATAAGTCATGGTCAACAACTGCGTAGAGGCGATCCAATCGCCGTCTTGGATACCTACGCGCGTCGTCAGGCTGCACTGACAGAGGCTCAAGAGAAAGTCAAGGTCGCACGATTGCAATTGCAGCAAGTCCAATCGGGTGCCAAAACAGGGGATATCCAAGCACAACGGGAGAAAGTCGGTCAAATCCAGGCAGAACTAACTAAGCAAAGTGCCGCTCAACGCGCCGTGGTAGCAAGGATCGTTGCCGAACGCGAGACGCAAATCGCCGCTCAACGCGCCGTGGTAGCAAGGATCGTTGCCGAACGCGAGACGCAAATCGCCGCTCAGAATGCCACGATCTCGCGGATTGAAGCGCAAGTAAAGAATGCAGCATTAGAAAATCGCCGCTATCGAGATTTGTATCTCAGTGGAGCTGTAGGAAAATCATCTAGTGATAGCAAGCTGCTGACGCTAGAAACCACCCAGCAGCAGTTGGTAGAAGCCCGTGCCAATCTCGATGGAATTAAGCGATCGCAACAGCAGCAAATCCAAGAAGCCCGCGCCAATCTCGATGGAATTAAGCGATCGCAACAGCAGCAAATCCAAGAAGCCCAGGAAAATTTAGCGGGAATTATTGCTTCCAACCAGAAGCAACTTTCAAGTACAAAAGCGACCTTGAACGCTATTGCCGAAGTGCGACCTGTAGATGTCGCTACAGCGCAAGGGCAAGTGGCGCAAGCTCAAGCCAGTGTCGCCAGAGCGCAGGCAGATCTAGATGCCGCAATAGTTCGATCGCCGCAAGATGGGCAAGTGCTGAAGATTCATACTCGTGCGGGAGAATTAGTCGGCACGGACGGCATCATTAGCCTGGGGCAAACTCAGCAAATGGTCGCGGTAGCCGAAGTATATGAGTCAGATGTCAGTCGGATTCGGCAGGGACAGTCGGCAACTGCAATCAGCAAGAACAACGCTTTTCCCGACGTGCTGCGTGGCAAGGTAGTCGAAGTCGGACTGAGAATCAACAAACAAGATGTTTTGAACACCGACCCCGCCGCCCAGTTCGATGCGCGGGTGGTGGAAGTACGAGTTTTACTAGACGAGCCATCCAGTCGCAAAGTGACAGGCTTGACGAATTTGAGTCTGCAAGTTGATATCGATATTTAATAGAGGCGATCGTGATGAATAAGTTAGCAAAGAAGAAGCCGTTATTTTTGTCTTGGTTACAGTTACGCAAAGGACGGGCGAGGCTGATAGTAGCGATCGCGGGGATTAGTTTCGCCGATGTATTGATGTTTTTGCAGATGGGGTTTCGGGGAGCCTTGTTTAGTAGTGCGGTTGAATTTCACAATAGCTTGAATGGTGAAATTGTCATGATGAGCGGTAGATCGCGATCGCTGATTTCGCTCGATCGATTTACCGAGCGACGCTTATACGAAGCCGCAGGTGTCGCGGGTGTCGCATCCGTCAGCCCGATTTATCTCAATCCCATTCAATGGCGCAATCCCGATAACAAAGAGATTTGGGATATCTATGCGATCGGCATCAATCCAGAGCATGATGTGATGAATCTTCCAGGTGTAGTAGCCAATCGTCAACAACTCCGCGAACCTGATACTGCTCTGTTTAACAGCGGTTCGCGGCAGGAATTTGGCGCGATCGCCCAACAGTTTGAGTCAGGCAAAGCGATCGCCACAGAAATTAACGAACGTCAGGTGCGCGTGCGGGGACTCTTCAACCTCAGCCCGACTTTCGGCATCAATGCTTATCTCGTCACCAGTGATGTCAACTTTCTTCGGATGGCAAATTTTCGCCGCAAAGGATTGATTGATATCGGCGTAATTAAGCTTCAGCCGGGGGCAGATGTTGACAAGGTATTAACCGAGATGCGAGCGCGTTTGCCTAGTGATGTCAAAGTGATGACACGGGACGATTACGCCAAAGCTGAAGTTGCATTTTGGAGTGCGAGTACGCCTGTCGGCTATACCTTCGATCTGGGTGTAGTCATCGCCTTCATCGTCGGTGCGGTTATCGTCTATCAGATTCTCTACAGCGATGTTACCGACCATTTACCGGAATATGCCACGCTCAAGGCGATGGGGTTTCGCGATCGCTATCTGCTCGTCGTGGTATTTCAAGAGTCACTAATACTCGCAGCACTAGGCTTTATCCCTGGTACGCTGATTGCGCTGGGTATCTATCGAATTACCAATATCGCGACGATGTTGCCGATGGCAATGGATCTGGGACGAGTGATATTTGTCTTTACCCTCACGGCAATCATGAGTTCTATTTCGGCGGCAATTGCCGTGCGGAAGTTGCAAACTGCCGATCCTGCCGATATTTTTTAGGAGTCGCACATGATGCTAAATTCAGCCGCACCAGCCATCTCGATCGCGCAGCTCAATCACTACTTCGGACGAGGTGCGCTGCGGAAGCAGGTTTTATACGATATCAATTTGCAGATCGATCGGGGTGAAATTATTATTATGACGGGGCCATCGGGTTCTGGTAAGACCACATTATTAACGCTAATGGGGAGTCTGCGATCTTTGCATGAGGGTAGTTTAAACATTTTGGGCACCGAACTGTTCGATGCCAGCAAGGAACAGATGCTCCTAACGCGGCGTAATATCGGCTATATTTTTCAAGCACATAATTTATTAGGCTTTCTCACCGCTTATCAAAATGTCGAAATGGCGTTAGAAATCCAGGATGTGACGGCAGTAGAGGCGGACGAGCGGATTCGGGAGATGTTGGCAGCGGTAGGCTTGGAACACCGCATGGATTACTATCCCAGCGATTTATCTGGTGGGCAAAAACAACGAGTCGCGATCGCGCGTGCCCTAGTCAGTCAGCCCAAAATTATTCTGGCAGATGAACCCACGGCTGCACTCGATAAAAAATCGGGACGAGATGTGGTAGAGATTATGGAAAAACTCGCTAGGGAACAGGGTTGTACCATCTTGCTCGTTACCCATGACAACCGCATTCTGGATCTCGCCGATCGGATTATCTACATGGAAGATGGGTATCTAGTGAATCGTTCTGATGTTGCTGCGATCGTTCAACGCAGGTTTTCAGTTCTGAGAAAATGACGATGCGCTAACAGCCCACTATTCAACATCCTGAATGTCTACAGTTTGATGAGTTCAAGATTACTCGTCGCCTCCTAGCCCGTACCTTTACATACACCACTCACAGATGAACATTACTTCGATTTACGCCGCGCTGCTCGCCCTACTCTTCGTGGGGCTTAGCGTCAGAATACTGCGATTGCGCCGTAGCCTCAAAATTTCCATTGGTGACGGCGGAGACAAAACAATGCTACGCGCTATCCGTGTACACTCAAATTTTGCCGAGTACGTGCCATTTGGTCTTCTTTTGCTTTATCTTGCTGAAATCCAAGGAGCACCGTCCGCCGCCGTACATGGAGTGGGATTGTGTCTTACGATCGGCAGGCTTTCTCATGCGTACGGGGTAAGTCAGGAGGACGAGCAGTTCCAGTATCGTGTACGAGGCATATCTCTGACCTTTACTGCATTTGTCGCGTCTGCGGGCTTTCTACTGTTTGTTGCTGTCCGTAATGGCACCCAACGATTCCTTTGAGGGCAGAGAAACTTGCTTTTGATGTTGATACTATTCAAGAGGATTTGAGCTATCTGATTGACGCGAAAAACGGCTTTTGTGCGATGCGTAGGTCATCTTTTGAGTTGCAAAGATTATCCCCGTCCGGTGAGATCAATCGATGGGGAGAAAGTCCGACTGAATGTTTGAACAGGCGGGCAAAGTGATCTTACTTTTCAGGGTATCTCTTTAATCCTAGAAAAACTACTGACAGCCTATATTCCACAAGCCTGATTCCACTGTTGGTTTATTAGCATTAAGTAGAAATTATTGACACGGATCTTAAGGTTAAACCCTTGCCTGAGAAGGCTTTCAGAGATGCCGTGAAAAGTAAGAGAAAGCCTGGTAGTTTAAAAGCATGAAACAACTAACTAGAATCACCCTGAATCCAGAATTAATGGGAGGAAAACCCTGCATTCGAGGCTTGCGATTCACTGTTGGCACGATAGTAGGAGTGATGGCATCGGGACACTCACCGTCAGGCATTTTGCAGGCTTATCCCTACCTGGAAGAAGCAGATATATTTGAAGCGCTTGCTTATGCAGCGTAGCGAGTTGAAGAAGTAGAAATTCCTATCAAAATAGCGTTATTCAAAAAATAATAACAGGCTTTCTGGTCTGTTCCACAAAAAATAAATCTTCTTGTGGAACAGGCCAGAAAGCCTGTTATTGAAAATAGTCAAGCGTGCTACTGAATATTACTAATTGCCCATCGTGCGACTGGTATAAGCATCCATGCTTTGACACTCCCCGGCAGTCAGGGCGCGAGGATTCTTGGTTCATCGACATACCTTAAAACTAGCTATCCTTGCGGCAGTATTTAAACTGAATACCCGTTCGATTGAACCAAGTATCAAGCCTAATTTAGATAGTCTCAGAGGGTTTGTCTCCCCAAGCTTTCGAGAATTACTTCCCATGTTTCCGTATGCCCTACGGTACATTAAACTTTTAAAGGTTTACTTTTCTGGTTTTGGCCTCTGCTAGATAGCCTGCTGTTTTTCTGGTTTTCGCCACCCACTTACCATTATTGTTTTCCGACCTGTCGTTTAAGCTTGGTGTCTTATGTGTATCGGCGGTTATTCTACCTGTGATACTATCATTGTACTCTATTTTCAACAAAATACCGGAAGATTTAAGAATACAATCTCAATGAGATAATATATAAACCAAGCAAATATAAAGCCGTCCTAGAAGGACGGGGCTTTTACCCCAATTTTTGGTAAGCGGGAACCCGGACGCGGTAATCAATTTCTGTTCCTGTCACAGATTTTGCCAGTTGTTCAAAAGATTCAT
>JARCMA010000430.1 GCA_030248405.1 Microcoleus sp. MP8IB2.171 | reverse complement strand
GCCAACCCCCAGCCCAATCCCCACCACCGTTATCAACTCCAGCAAAATCGGCCCTGGCGATAAATTAGCAGTTCCCTGAGCAAAAGCAGCCAGAAATCCAAACGCCACAACCGCCATTCCGTCATTAAACAAACTTTCGCCTTCCATCAAAGTGCTGAGACGCTTCTCAACCCCCAACTCTCGAAACAAAGCCGTTACCGAAACCGGATCGGTAGCTGAAAGGGTAGCCCCAATCATCAGCGCAGTTCCCAAAGAAAGACCGGCAAATTGATTCAAACCAATTGCCACACCCGCAATGGAAATCAGCACACCGAAAACAGCATAAAGACAAATAGGAATTAAATCCTGTTTCAAACTCGACCACTTCAAATTCCAAGCAGCTTCAAACAGCAGCGGTGGCAGGAAAATCAACAGAATCAACTCAGGCGAAAGATTCACCAATCGCACATCGACCAAAGCCAGCCCAGCTCCCACAATTACTAGCAGCAGCGTATAGGGAATTCGGCGCAACCAACTAATAATTTGTGGCAGAGTTGCCACACTCAAAGAAACTGAAAGCACCAGCAAAAATTGCTTCAGATTGTCTTCGATCGCCACTTCTTGTAGACTCGTTTCTATCATTTTAAAAATTTCCTATTTGTAATTATCGGATTGCATAAACGACGGCTCTCGGATTGGTTCGTAGTGCGGACTTCAGTCCGCGACAAGAGAGCGGACTGAAGTCCGCACTACGAACCTTGCTTATTGCAGTAAATTGACCGGACACGATATGACAGGCAAAAAAACAGATACCTGCTTTTAGGATACCAGCGTTAAAAACAGTCAGGGTGTCAATTCTCCTTCGACTGCATCCTGCTGAACAGAAGGTGAGGAATTTTGGGGCGGTTTTTTGAGAACTGTTTTCAACTGAACAATTGGTTGAGTTGCAGTTTCAGTTTCAGTTTTAGTAATATAGCGATCGGGCTCAATTTGCCATTTTGTTTGCAAATAATTGCGAACCGCCACAGATCGCCCGATCGCCGGCGCTCCAACTTCAGAGGGCGCTTCACCGGAACTCATTTCAATCTGCAATGTAGGATTTTGCTGCACAGTCTTACCCAGTCGATCGAGCAATTGAACTTGATTTGCCGCAATTTGAGCTTGATTTAACGCAAAAGTCACCGTTGCAGCCACCGGCACAATCCGATTGAAATTGACCTGCGCTGTAGGGTAATTTAATTGACTGCGGATATCCTCCACCAGCAGCGCTTGTCCGTCGCGATCAAGATCCCGGGGACTAAAGTAAGTAATCTGAATCCTTAACGGCGTCAGCGGGCTAGTAATCGCCTGATAACTCATCAATTGAGCCGGCAGAGGCAAAATTAGGGAATCGAGGGCAGACTCCACAGCGTTCAAAAAACTCGATTGCAATTCCGCAACCGTCGGAGGAGGCTCCGGCTTGATTGTTGTTTCAGAAACCTTTGTTGCTAACAGCTCGCTAGAAGCTATAGGAATTTGAATCAGATTCAGAGAAATTGACTCCAACGGCCTCCCGAGCTTCGCTGACAGCAATTGCTTGTATTGCTCTCGTTCCGCTTCCGTGTAAACCTTGCTAGTAACCACCTGAAGTTGAGCAACCAATTTACTCTTTTGTTCTCGAAACGAAAGTTGACTGATGTACGATCGCACTTTGCCATCAGCAAAGTTACCAAAGTTTTTTTGCCAGATTTCTGTAGCGTTATTACGCAGTTGATTTTCTTGCTGCTTGCGAGAAATTTCTTCGCTAAGTTGATTGTAAGATTGATACAGAGGAATCGAAGTCAATGAAATAGTCATCAAAATCAGCAGCAGGCGACTTGGCAAACTACCGATGCGCTTCAATCGTTCCGACGCCGGAATTCGATCGACTAAAGACTGCATCCAAATACTTTCTCCATTGCTTTCCCGCCACAAACGCACTCGCTCGCGCACCGGAAAGCTATCAATGTGCAGAAGCAAAAACACCACCATCGCCATAAACGTAATAGCGACTAAATTCGTAAAAAACAGCAGTCCTCCCCCCTGCGCCACCGCCAACCCGCTCCCAGGACTCACACTCACCGCCGTCGCAATACCATAACCCACAACACAAAGCGGCGGCATCAGCGCCACTGCGATCGAAACCCCCGGAATAGACGTAACAACCCCCTTAGCCTCCTTGCAAATAGCCACCGCCCCCACAGCCCCAGAAAACAGCGCAATAACTAAATCCAGCAAATTTGGCTGAGTTCTCGCCAGAATTTCGTCGGTCATTTCCTGAAATGGCAAAATCAATACCAACACAACCGCAAAGGAAATAGCTAGCCCGCAGCTCAAAATTAAATTAAAAAGAGCCCGCAGCGCCAAAATCGCATCCCCAGCAGCCAAAGCCAGCCCGTTTGCCAAAATACTCCCCATTAAAGGTGAAATCAGCATCGCGCCAATGATGACGGCCGGACTATTCAACACCAGTCCCAGGGTTGCGATTCCAGCAGAAAATAAAACTTGAATCCAATAGCTGGCATCTGTCAGCGTTACGGATTGAGCAATGTCCAAATAGACTTGTTCTTTGCGAAGGGTGCTCACCCCTAAATTCTGAGCAAACCAGCGTCTCAACCGAGGGAACGCCACTAATATCTTTAGGCGCTGCATTACATATCCCTGAGAAAGAACTGGTAGTTTTTCAGCGCTTAGGACGGCTGATGCCTGTCTTTGTGACAGACGGGTGGCCAGAAACCGGGTTTTTTTACACAAATATTTCATTTTAAGTCGTATATTAGGTCAAAAACCCGGTTTCTTTGGTCTGGATGCGTAAGTCCTGCGATCTATAAGTGCCGTGATTATTGCCCAACTGCTAACCCGATTAATTCGTGAATCACTAATTAGCAGTACCGATAATTAAACCCGATCGCGCCGGCAGACTCAACGCTAACTTCCGAGTTTCCCCCTCACCTTTCCAAACAAACTCACCCTTCCCAAACAGCAATTTATCGTGAGAAAATTTCAAACTTGGAGTCTCAAAACTCACCTTTGCCTCTTGAGTTGCCACATTGACAGCCACAATTATTTCCTCATCCCCCAAAATTCGGGCAAAAACGTAAACCGTGCCTTCAGCAAACAGAATTTGGTAAGTCCCAGTGCGGAGGGCGGCGTATTTGTGGCGCAAAGCTATCAACTGTTTGTGATCATCTAAAACATCAAGTTCCCAGTGAGCTTCTAAGGGAAAACTGCGCCGAGAATCAGGATCTAGAGCACCGGGTAAACCAACTTCATCACCGTAATAAATGCTGGGAGCTCCGGGATAAGTTAACAGCAGCAAAGTCGCAATTTCGACACTAGCTCGATCGTCTCCAGCAATTGACAGCAACCTCGCAGTATCGTGACTGGCCAACAAATTTAGTTGAGTTAGCTGTATTTCCCACGGATATAATTCCAAAACTTCCTGAATCTTCTCCCCGTACTGCTTGGCAAACAGCGCCGGATAGGGATAATAAGAGCGACCTTCTAATTGGTTCATATCTACCCGATCGCCCGCAGCAAAAGCAATAGTCGGTGCCGCAAACAGATAATTCATCACGCCGTCAAATTGACTGCCATCGAGCCATTCTCTCGCATCTTCCCAGACTTCGCCGACAATATAAGCTTCGGGATTAACAGCTTTCACTCGATCGCGAAATTCCTGCCAAAATCCCTCTGTTTTAATTTCAAAAGGAACGTCCAGCCGCCAGCCGTCAATGCCGAATTTAATCCAATATTCGGCGATTTCCATGATGTATTCTCGCACTTCTGGATTGTCGTGATTGAACACGGGCAGCGCTCGATTGCCGTCCCAACCGAGATAATTAGCTGGAAAATTGCCGTCATAGGCGGATAGCGGCCAGCCTTCTATTTTAAACCAATCTAGCCAAGGAGAATGGGGGCCGTTTTCGAGGATGTCGTGGAAGAAGAAAAAGCCGCGGCTGGCGTGGTTGAATACGCCGTCTAAGACAACTTTGATGTCGCGAGCGTGGGCGGCGTCTAGCAGCTCTTTAAACGCTGGATTGCCGCCCAACATCGGATCGACTTGATAGTAGTCGTGGGTGTGGTAGCGGTGATTGCTGGCAGACTGAAATATGGGGGTGAAATAAATTGCGTTTATGCCTAAGTCTTGCAAGTAGTCTAGCTGTTCCATCACGCCCCACAAGTCGCCGCCTTTGTAGCCTTGCAGGGTGGGAATTTCGTGCCATTCTTCCCACATGAAGTTTTGCAGCAGGCGTTTGCGAGGCTGTTTGCTTTTGGCGAAGCGATCGGGGAATATTTGGTAGAATACCGCGTGTTTAACCCAGTCCGGCGTTTGAATTTGCATACACTTTTTCTAGCTTTTACGGCTTACGCTACAGTAGCAGAGGTTTCTAGGGGATCTAACTTTTGGTAGAGAATAGACATTTTATCCCATTTTATCGATCGACAAATTGTAAAATTTTACACAAATTGGCAGTCAATCTAAGATTGAAAACTGACTCTACCTCGAAATTTATCGTCCCGACGGGTGGCGCTTCCTGAGTGCTGTGGAGTCGAACAAACTCAGACAACAGCAACGCCCGAAAAAAGAACCGGCTCAAATTCAAGCATAACCAGAGCGCACCTTGGGCCCATACAGAGGGTCAGCGGGCGTGGCGGTGCGATCGACCTGCATTGAAAAAGAACCACAGCGCCATGAACCTCGATCGAGAAATTGTGAAAACGGGGAATTTAGCCAAAAAACTTGTTATTAACAGCCAAAACCCCGAACCTTATTCTTTCCTTAAACTGCCTTTATTTATTGAAGGGTATTTTAACTCACCACTCAAAACTTTTTTAAATATCCATTATGGATTGAGGGGTATTTTAACTCACAACTCAAAACTCCTAACTCCAGCCCCGGAAACACTCCAACTCTCCTAAACCGGATTTTTTAACTCTTATTGAGGGTTTGAAGAAGTATTTGGATTAAACAACCCGGTTTGTGGGTAAGCGACTCAACTCATAACTCAAAACTCAAAACTTCCTTGCTCCCCCCCCCTTGTCAAGAAGCCCTCACCATCCGACACTGTACTTGGAGAGTTAATCGACCCTAGGGAGAAAGTTCCTTGAAAAAAGTCTTAGCCATCATCCTCGGTGGCGGTGTAGGCACCCGCCTTTACCCCCTAACCAAACTGCGAGCCAAACCCGCAGTTCCCCTCGCAGGCAAATATCGCCTCATCGATATTCCTGTCAGCAACTGCATCAACTCGGAAATACTCAAAATCTACGTCCTCACCCAATTCAACTCGGCATCCCTGAACCGTCACATCGCTCGCACCTACCAGTTTTCCGGCTTCACCGAAGGATTTGCCGAGGTGCTCGCCGCCCAGCAAACTCAGGAAAACCCCAACTGGTTTCAAGGGACAGCCGACGCAGTTCGCCAATATCTCTGGCTACTAGAAGAGTGGGACGTTGACGAATACTTGATTCTTTCGGGCGATCACCTCTACCGCATGGACTACCAGAAGTTTGTGCACAGACACCGCGAAACCAACGCCGATATCACCCTCTCGGTTTTGCCAATGGACGAGAAGCGGGCCTCAGATTTTGGTTTGATGAAAATCGACGACACTGGCCGCATTATTTCTTTCAGCGAAAAGCCAAAAGGCGATGCGCTCAAACAAATGCAGGTGGATACTACTAAACTGGGACTGACCGCGCAGCAGGCTCAGGAAAGTCCTTACATTGCTTCGATGGGGATTTACGTCTTCAAAAAAGAAGTTTTGATTAAACTCTTGAAAGAATCTCCTAACCAAACTGATTTTGGTAAAGAGATTATTCCGAATTCTGCAAAAGACCACAATGTTCAAGCTTATTTGTTTGACGATTACTGGGAAGATATCGGAACCATTGAGGCTTTTTATGATGCTAACTTGGCTCTGACAAAACAGCCTAAGCCTCCTTTCAGTTTCTACGATGAAAAAGCGCCGATTTACACTCGCCCGCGTTTCTTGCCGCCGACTAAGCTTTTAGATACTCACGTTACTGAATCGATTATTGCTGAAGGCTGCATTCTCAAACAGTGCCGCATCGATCATTCTGTGTTGGGAGTTCGATCGCGCATTGAAGCTGGATGTACGATTCAAGATACCCTGGTTATGGGTGCTGACTTCTACGAACCAGACGCTGAAAGGCATTCAAATTTGGATCACGGCGGCGTCGCCCTCGGTATCGGTGCAGATACTACAATTCGCCGCGCGATTGTGGATAAAAATGCCCGCATCGGCCGCAATGTTCAAATAATTAATAAAGACCGAGTGGAAGAAGCCAACCGCGAAAACCAAGGTTTTTATATCCGCAGCGGCATTGTCGTAGTCCTGAAAAATGCCACGATTCCTGATGGAACTATCATTTAGTTATTAGTCATTAGTCATTAGTTGTCAGTCATTAGTTTTTTAAGTTAAAATCTGTTACCTGCCGGAAAGTGACTGATGATAAATAACTAAATTAGTGACAGATAACCAATGGCCGATGACTGATGACTGATGACGAAATTCCTTCTTTTTTTTGTTGATTATTAATTCCCACCGCTGATGCAAGGTTGTCGAAATACTTGGCTTTATTAAAAGGCTCGCGCATTATTAATAAGCGACAGTCTCTGTTACTGTCTGCCGTGATACAGATATGTCCGCTCGCCTGCGTCTGGCGAATAGCTTCTGATTCTTGTATTTGCGCTGGTAGCACGACTGACAAATGCGCTGCCCGTTTCTGAGTACAACACAACTCTCGGAACTATCTTTCCAATCGTCGCAGCAGCCGCAAGGCCAACTTAGCAAATAATTCATAATGTTAGCACCCTGGTAGCGTTAAAAGCTTATCGCTCTACTATCCTATCTTAATGTTTTATAAGAGTGTGTGATGTAGCTAACAGACAGGGGAGAAATTATGTTATATTACTTGGATTTAAATCTCTTCAGAGGTTGTAAAAATAAAATTCTATAGCAGGGGTGTGGGGTTAATAAAAAATATCTAGAAATTTTGTGGAAGAACGGCGCAATTTAGGGTATTATATAGTCACAATTTAGACACCAGATTGGATCTAACTTGCTGATGAAAACCTGCTAAGATTTCGATTGGGTGATCAAGCTCATATCGAGAAGTTCGATCGCACCGCGCCCCGGAAAAAAAGACCAAAAAAAGATCGATCGTCCGCGCCAGTCAACCATCCTAGCCTCGCGCCCGCAACAGCAGCAGCTTTCCCCGCCTCACCTCAATCGGGCTGCCACCTCCCGAAAGCCCTAAGCCTCATAACTCCCCAAAAGTTTTCGCCGCAGGAGTTTCACCGTCTCAAAGCTCACTATAGCAACGGCCTATAGGGTAAGGACGTTCCTTAATTGATGAAAGCATTGTTTTTACTGTCGAATGCCAAAAGCATTTCTAGAGGCGGCTGCTCCAGCTCCCTTCAGCACGAGAGAGCCGAATGCTATAAAATCTTAAACAGCAGCGGAGTGCGGAAATTGCGATCGAACGCCAAGCAACAACCGAACTCGATTGAGTCCAAACCTTTGATAACCTATAATTTGAATGAGATGCCGCAGGCACTTCGGCTCCTGGCATTATACTAATGCGCCATCCTGCGGCTAATTTGGGATTTATTCTTTCTAACAACTAACAACTAACAAATAACAACTAATAAAGAGGGGATTGCTTAATGGCTGCAACAGATTTTAAAGACTATTACGCTATTTTGGGACTCAACAAAACTGCCAGTTCTGACGAAATTAAAAAAACTTTCCGCAAACTAGCCCGCAAATATCACCCGGACATGAACCCCGGCAACAAAGAAGCCGAAGCTCGTTTTAAAGAAGTCAACGAAGCTTACGAAGTGCTCTCAGACCCTGAAAAACGCAAAAAATACGACCAATACGGTCAATACTGGAAGCAAGCTGCCACAACTCCAGGCGGATGGCCAGGCGGGGGCAGTACGAATGTAGACTTTGGCGGGGTTGACTTCAGCGAGTACGGCAGTTTTGACGAATTTATCAATGCCTTGCTAGGCCGCGCAGGTAGTAGTCCGGGTAATGCCCGCAACGCCAAGTGGAATTACAGCAACTACCGCAGCACCGGCGGCGGGCCCACAGGTTTTGGCGGATTTGAAGATTTCGCGGGGTACGAAAACCGCAGCGCAGGGGGCACTCGCGACACCGAGGTGACAATTTCCCTGACTCTGGGGGAAGCATTTCGGGGAACTTCCAAGCGAGTCGCCACGGGCGAAGTTTCGATTCCTGCGGGAGTGAAAACCGGCAGCAAAATTCGGGTAAAAGGCAAAGGTCAAGTTGACCCGTACACCAAGCAGCAGGGAGATTTGTACTTAAAGTTAGAAGTTTTGCCTCACGCTTTTTTCCAGTTTGAGGGAGAGAATTTGGTCTGCGAAGTGCCGATAACTCCCGACGAAGCGGTGTTGGGAGCTTCAATTGAAGTGCCGGCGCCTGAAGGTATGATCACTGTGAAATTTCCAGCCGGGATTCGTTCGGGTCAGTCTTTGCGGTTGCGGGGCAAAGGATGGCCGAAACCCAAGAAAAACGAGCGGACTGATTTGTTGGTAAAAATTGCGATCGTGCCGCCGAAAGAAATTAGCACTGTAGAACGCGAATGCTATGAAAAAATCAAAGCCAATCGCACTTTTAATCCCAGGAGCAATTTAAACCAAGCGCTAATTTGAAAAAACTTGCATTGCCTGTCTCAAACAAAATTAGGAAGAGGAGCGAATCATCCCTTGGGTTTAGGCGGGTTTACAAATATCCTGGCTCTGAACTCATCGATATTGGTGAACCCGCCTCGGAGCGGATTTAGCTTAATCAACCTATTCATAGTTGAGCATTCCACTTTCTCAAGACTCTTCGCTAGTTTTTAGCTGACTGGGTTGGCGACCTTGCTTGATGTTGATGCTAATGTTTTTAGCTCCTTTCTTTTCCAAGTCTGTGATGTAGGCGTTAGTGTTATTAGAAGCTAGGACTTACGCATTGACAAAATGACAAAATAGTGTATTGATAAATATGGGTGTCTACTTTCTAGGTATCGGACAATGAGAAAAATGACTAAACCCTC
>JARCMA010000049.1 GCA_030248405.1 Microcoleus sp. MP8IB2.171 | reverse complement strand
GGTTTATGAATTCTGCTATTTGATGATATAAATTTCGGCGAACCCGCCCCTACCAATCTTGGTATTTTAGATGTATTATTTTATTATCAAATACCGTAGTGACTGGTTCGCCAACCATCTATAATTCCCATCCCAAATATTGATAAACCAGCCCCCACCCAACCAACTAACCAATATTACCAAATACCATAGATAGAGTGAAGATCGAAGAAACCAGGTTTTTTCCTAATCTGCGGATGATCGCGAATATTTGTCGTAAAAACCCGGTTTCTGGCCACTCGCTTTGTTCCTACTTTAAAAGCGGATAATACAGTTCTCCTGTTGAGTTGATATAACCGGCCCTATCGCCCGCTAAATCCCCCGTTCCCATAAATACGTCAACTCTCCCCGCACCTTTGATTGCACCGCCCGTATCCTGATCCAAAACATACCGATTCACGGCATTTTGTTCGAGTTGTCCTGTGGCACTCGGATAAGGGAGTTTTGTACTAATTAATGCTAGTGCGCCTGGGGGCATTAAAGCTTTGTCGGTGGCGATCGACCTTTCGGCAGTTACAGGCACTCCAATACTGCCAGTAGCAGGTGATCCGTTAGTATCCCGGAAGAACACAAAGCTTTGATTCTTGGGCAAATACTTGTCCATATCTGCGGGAAAATTGGTAAAATATTCCGTTAGTTTCGGCAATGTTAACTGTTCTAAAGTAAACTTGCCGTCCTTAACTAATTCTCGCCCGACACCTGTATAACTGTGACTGGTTTTGCCCGCAAAACCTACTGTCATTACGCCACCGTCTGCTAACTGCAACTTCGCGGAACCTTGGACGTGGACGAGAAATGCTTGGAATCGATCGCGCAACCAGACCAATTCCAACCCCCGCAATAATCCTTTACTTCCCTGCAAAGCATCCGCCCCTTCCAAATCTAATCTGGTTGGGTGAGGTTTGCGCCAAGAACCCAGGTTTGACGGCACTCTGTACAAGGGGTAACGGTATTCGGAATTGGGCGTGCGAGAGGCCTGGTAAGTCGGCTCGAAATAACCGGTAAATGCTACTGTTCCTTTGCCGTCTTTGCCCGTGGATTTGTAAAATACAAATTCGCGTTTGACAGATTCCTGAAGTTGTGCTGGGGTTGTGGAACTGACAACTAATTGGCGGAATCGATCGAGAGAACGCCGAACTCGATCGCGCGTAACTCCTGCTACTAGATAGCGGCTGTAAGCAGTGGCGGCGGCCGATGTATTGAGATAGCGGAGGCTGTTGTCGATCGACTTTAACAGCAATTGCTTATCGCCCGATTTGCCATTTTCGCCCCAGATTTGAGCGTCAAAGGCGATCGACTCCAACTCACTCGGTTGTAATTGATTTACACTAATGGGTTGCAGCGCCGGAATTGCGATCGCAGGCACCGAAAATGCGATCGCCAAAACGCAACAGACGATGGCTAATAACTGATAGCGAAAAATCTTGCTCAATTTCCAATCTTTCCTACTTAATTGATTATTTTCCTTATTCATCATATCGTTCGACGCTAGAACTAAATATCGGTTCTACGCGAATTGCGAGCACGCTGGTAGGCCGAACTACCATGTATTCGCCTTGAATATTTTTGATCGGGACATTGAGAAATTCTGTGGAATCTTGTTTGGGAACCAACACGCTGCTGTACCACTTTTGAAAATCTTGCAGCGTTGCGAAACGCACTTCTTCGCGGTGGCCGCCATCAAGCAGCAGGTGTACGGAATATTCGCTGGGAGTTCTAGGCATATCTGTATTTTAGATTTTTGATTTTAAGCTTGTTGAACGATACTACATTTTACCTGTTACTCGGCCGATTCCCTCATCTAGTCGGTTGGGTTGAGGGAGAGGGAGAGAGTGCGAGAAGGGGAGAGTGCGAGAGTTGTTGGAGAAAAATCTCAATCTAAAATCTCAAATCCAAAATCCAAAATCTTAAATCGATTTACGGCGGCCCCCCATTGCGGCTACGCTGTGAAATTAAGGCTGCTTTCCTCAAAGAGGAAGCAGCCCACGTCGCTCAAAAATCTAGTTGCACTCCCTCCGCTTCGCCCAAAGCTGCTACCAACAGCAATGGACAGCTACCGCCAAACTGGGACAAGCAGTCTGGAGGCTAATGGAGAATTTTAACACTCTCTGTAGCCGCCCTGCTCTGTGTTACCGTGCGGGGCGGCTGGGTTTTTGGGTTTTCAAAAGAAACCAAAAACCAGGAGAGCATATTATGTCACAGGAATTCGTACCTGACGATAACTTTTCCGCGCGTCCAAATGACAACTCAGCATTATCGGAACAGGAAGTCGTGCGGATCACGGTTGTCGGTTCCCGCGCAGCCGTGTTAGAAACCATCCACACCTTGTACCGACTAGGATTTGCCGCCGTCGGGGATTGGAGCCCACCCCAGCGAGGTGCAAAGCCGGGACAAGTGATTAGCGTACTCATTCGCCGATCGCGCAAAGCCTAAAAATTTGATGAAATAAGGTAGGGACACGGCAATGCCTTGCCCTCCATCGCCCCGTCTACCTGGCTGGATATACGGTTGCCACATCCTCCGAGGGCGATCAAAAAATTTCCTGATCTAACCCGGTTAATTCTACCCCTTCCCCACAGTCAGGACACCGCGAGTGCCTAAGTCCCTAAAATGATTAATCCGGCGGAATACACCGATTGTGTATTTTAGAACACGATTTGACCGCAACACTTAAAATAGTCTTGATTTACCGATCGACTGCACCCTTTTCCCATCAATATTTCTGGTTAGCTGGGGGTGTCTGTCTGCCGGAGGTGCGAGGTTCTGCTTGCAAAATGCTGATAATGGTGCACAATTTCACATTAACAGCAAAACTTGCACTATTTTGAGTAAGCTTTTGATGGAACAGCTCAGAAAGCCTGTTTCTAAGAGTGATGCAAAATATCAAATTAATCCTCAACCTTGTCCAATTACCAATTACGAACCTATGCCCCGTCGTCAAGACTTAAAAAAGATTCTTCTCATTGGTTCCGGCCCAATTGTTATCGGTCAAGCGTGCGAATTTGACTATTCAGGGACACAAGCTTGTAAAGCTTTGCGAGAAGAAGGTTTTGAAGTAGTGTTGGTGAATTCCAACCCTGCAACGATTATGACCGATCCGGAAACTGCCGATCGCATTTACATCGAACCTCTAACGCCGGTCATCCTCGAACAAATCATCGCTAAAGAAAGACCTCAAGCAATTTTACCGACTATGGGCGGTCAAACTGCGCTAAATTTAGCAGTTGCCGTCGCTAAAAATGGCGTTTTAGAAAAGTACAACGTTGAGTTGATTGGTGCTAAGTTGCCAGCAATTGAAATGGCAGAAGACAGGCTATTATTTAAGGAAGCGATGGCGCGAATTGGCGTCGCCGTTTGCCCTTCGGGAATTGCCAACACTCTCGACGAAGCCAAAGCAATTGGTCACCAAATCGGCAGTTATCCGTTAATTATTCGTCCTGCTTTTACAATGGGTGGCACGGGAGGCGGCATTTCTTACAATCAAGAAGAGTTTGAAGAAATGGCACAAGTCGGGATTGATGCCAGTCCAGTATCGCAAATTTTGATCGAACAATCTTTGATTGGTTGGAAAGAGTACGAACTCGAAGTAATGCGGGATTTGGCAGATAATGTGGTGATTATTTGTTCGATCGAGAATCTCGACCCGATGGGCGTCCACACCGGCGATTCTATCACCGTCGCCCCGGCGCAAACTCTCACAGACAAAGAATATCAGCGCCTGCGGGATGCTTCGATTAAAATTATCCGCGAAATCGGAGTTGAAACCGGCGGTTCCAATATTCAATTTGCCGTCAATCCAGTCAACGGAGATTTCATCGTTATTGAAATGAATCCCCGCGTTTCCCGTTCCTCCGCCTTGGCCTCGAAAGCAACTGGTTTCCCTATTGCCAAAATGGCGGCAAAATTAGCGGTAGGTTACAGCCTAGACGAAATTTCCAACGATATTACCAAGAAAACTCCGGCGTCTTTTGAGCCGACAATTGACTACGTGGTGACGAAGATTCCCCGATTTGCCTTTGAAAAGTTCCCTGGTTCTGAACCGACTCTGACAACGCAAATGAAGTCTGTTGGGGAGGTAATGGCGATCGGGCGCAGCTTCAATGAATCCTTCCAAAAAGCCCTGCGGGGATTGGAAACAGGCCGCGCAGGTTTCGGGTGCGACAAACCGGAAAAGTTGCCGAGTTTAGAACAAATTCGCGCCGGATTGCGAACCCCAAATCCCGATCGCATTTTTACAGTTCGCCACGCGATGATGATGGGAATGTCGGTGGAAGATATCTTCGAGTTCACAGCAATCGACCCTTGGTTTTTGGATAAAATGCAGGAATTGCTGGAAACTGAGAAGTTCTTGAAACGGACGCGGTTGCAAGAGTTGACAAAAGAGACGATGTTTGAAGTAAAGCAGTTGGGATTTAGCGATCGCCAAATTGCTTACGCCACCAAAACATCGGAAGATCAAGTCCGCGCTTACCGCAAAGAATTGGGCGTAATTCCAATTTACAAAACAGTCGATACCTGTGCCGCTGAATTTGAAGCGTTTACACCGTATTATTATTCCACCTACGAAGCGGGAGCGGCAATTTGGGACTTGGGCGATGAAGAAAAGAAGATTTCGCCTGTAGGCCACAGTCTCGCGCCGGAGTCGGAAGTTTTGCCTTCTAGCAAGCGAAAAGTGATGATTTTAGGCGGCGGGCCCAACCGGATCGGACAGGGAATTGAGTTTGACTATTGCTGCTGTCACGCTTCCTATTCCCTAGGAGAAGACGGCTTTGAGACAATTATGGTCAACTCGAACCCAGAGACGGTTTCGACGGATTATGATACGAGCGATCGCCTGTATTTTGAGCCCCTAACAAAAGAAGATGTTCTCAACATCATCGAAGCCGAAAATCCCGAAGGAGTAATCATTCAATTTGGCGGACAAACGCCGCTGAAATTGGCGATTCCTTTACAAAAAGCCCTGGAAAATCATCCTGACGTACAAACAAAAATTTGGGGAACTTCGCCGGATTCCATTGATACTGCTGAAGACAGGGAGCGATTTGAAAAGATTCTGCGGGAGTTGGATATTCAGCAAGCTGCTAACGGTTTGGCCCGCAGTTTTGAGGATGCTTTAATAGTAGCTCAACGGATCGGTTATCCGGTAGTGGTGCGACCGAGTTACGTATTAGGCGGGCGAGCCATGGAAATTGTTTATTCTGATACGGAATTGGAACGTTACATGACTTATGCGGTGCTGGTAGAACCGGAGCATCCGATTTTAATTGATAAGTTCTTGGAAAATGCGATCGAGGTGGATGTAGATGCGATCGCCGATATTACTGGCAATGTGACGATCGGCGGTATTATGGAGCACATCGAGGAAGCGGGC
>JARCMA010000048.1 GCA_030248405.1 Microcoleus sp. MP8IB2.171 | reverse complement strand
TTTGAGACAGTTGCAGGGCGAACTCAACGCGCTGATTGGTCGCACGGCGGCTTTGGAGAGTCAGTTGGGCAGCAGCCGCCCGACGGAAAGTTTGGAAAAGCGGTTGCAGTTGATGTCGCGGGAATTGGCGACGCCGGAAACGGCGGCAAGTCTTGCCCCTGCTTTACCTGCGATCGGCAGCAGCCCCAGTCTGAACCCTGAAACGGTGAATACTGCGCCACAGAATGCCAATAATCCGGTGTTTGGGGGGGATGGGCTGATGGTGACTCTGCCCAGCGATGTTTTGTTTGATACTGGCAGCATTTCTTTGCGCGCGGGAACAAGTGCGATTTTGGACAATTTGGTGGCGGAGTTGCGTAATCACGAGGGGGCGACAGTGCGGGTGGGTGGCCACACTGACGATGCGGGGGAAGCGGCGGACAATCGCAATGTGTCGTTTGCGCGGGCTCAGGCGGTGGTGCAGTATTTGTCTGGTGTGCTCGGTCAGAAGTATCATTGGGTGGCGATCGGCTATGGGGAAAGTCGCCCTTCGGTGGATAATAGTTCTGATACTAATCGGCAGCGCAACCGCCGCATTGAAGTGGCAATTAGTCCTTAGTTTTTAGTCATCAGTCATTAGTTATTAGTCAGCGGACTTGTAGATATTGTTGAAGTGTCAATGGTAGCGATCGAATAATTGGAGTCATATCACATCCGGTTGAACCGGAATGATTTAACCGCAGAGGACACAGAGGACGCAGAGGAAGAGAAGAGAGAGATGAATAATTCCAATGCCAACGGATTTGATATCAAACGGCTTCTGGGATGTTAAAATTGCTGTTGTGAATTTAATATTAAACCTGGTAACTACGGAATTATACCCAAGTACGAGCGGAAACGCGATCGGTCACGTAAGCGCTGAACTCCGAAAATTATTATTCCGATGCCAACAGAAACGATATAAATTGTATGTTTCAATTCCCTACTCCCCCTCTCCCTTACTCCCCTTCTCCTCTTCTCCCCTGCTGTCACGCTGAAGGTGTAAGAGGTGGCAAGTCAGAATTATTTTTAGCCTGATATATTGCCTCTCGATGTTCGCTCCTAAGTTTTGGTTTTAAATACAAGTTTTCAATCAAAGCTGCCACTCCCGCAAACCAAGGCGGCACAATTACAGCTCCAATAATTCCTAATACTTGAACGCCTCCCAATACAGAAAGCAATTGATATAAAGGATGCACACCAACCGATGAACCAACCAGCAAAGGATCGAGGACGTAAGTTTCTAAATTCTGGATGATTACAAATAACAGTAATACCCACAAAAGTACCCAGCCACCTTTAGCTAATGCTACGATTAATGCTGGTACTGCTCCCAAAACTGGGCCGATGAAGGGAATCAGGTTAGTAACGCCTGCGATCGCACCTAAGCCTAAAGCAAACTCCGGCATTCCCAAAACGCTCAAACCTGTGGTAATAAATATCCCTAAAATCCCCGAAACTAACACCCGTCCCCGAATGTAACTCCCCATTCTTTGACCGATGGGCGTGGCTTGGGCGGCTAATCTTTCATCCCAAGGTTTCGGGAAAAACTGCACCAAACTTTTAATTAATGTGTTGCTATCGGCTACCATGTAACCGGAAATAAATAATGCTAAAACTAAACTGAAGAAGCCGCCGAGAATGCCTCTAGTTAAACTGTACGATCGCAAAACCAGTTGTTGACTCGATCGAATCAGCCAATTCGTCAGCGATTGAGTGTCCACCAACTGACCAACCAAGGTTGGGGCATCGTCGGTGAGGCCACTCAATAGATTAGTTGCTAAGGTTTTCAGGCTTTCAGCGTAAACTGGTAACAGTCGCACGAGTAACTGGATTTGTTCGATGATTGTCGGGCCGATTAACACTACAGTCCCGCTGAATCCGCCGATCAGACTTAGATAAACCAGAATCACCGCCAGCCAGCGGGGGAGGCGCATGGTTTCGGCCCAATTGACGATCGGGACGATCGAAGCGGCCAGCACAACTGATATCATCAGAATCACTAGCAGGCTGCGTAATTGCCACAGCAGCACTAGCAGCAAAGACGATGCTACAATGAGCAGTAAGTTTGGTATAGAAATAGTAATCCGCTGTTCTGACATGATTAAGTAATCAAGGTTTGTATTGGCGCTTATGTCATCCCGCAGGGCGGGTTTATTTATATTCTCATTTACCAAATATATGTCGGGTAAAACCCGCACCTACTCATATTATAATAAAAAGTAACATCGGCACAAAAAAATATGCAACCGCAATATTCAACCCAAGATTTCTCCACCATGTCGTCTATAAAATCACCAACGCTGTTTTACGAATGGCAAAATTATCGCTGTGCTTATGAAGTTTATAACCCAACTACTGCGACAGAAGATAGCATCCCTTTGTTATTAATTCATCCGATAGGAGTTGGTTTGTCAAGAATCTTTTGGCATAGATTTTGTGAGAGTTGGTACAAAGCAGGGAACACTAATCCGATTTATAATCCCGACCTTTTGGGCTGCGGCGATTGCGAAATGCCTGCTGTGGCTTGCTATCCTGACGATTGGGCTGCCCAGTTGCAGTTTTTCTTGGAGACTGTAGTGAAAAAACCTGCGATCGTACTCGTGCAAGGTGCTTTACTGTCAGTAGGCTTGGCTTTAGCAAAAATGCAGCAGGAAAGCGGCTCAAATTTAATTCGTGGCTTAGTTCTCGCAGGGCCTCCAGCTTGGGCGGTAATGAACAAACATTCGACCGAAAGACAGCAACGGATTGTCTGGAATTTGTTAGATTCTCCCTTGGGAAATGCTTTTTATCGCTACGCCAGACGCGCTGAGTTTTTGCGTTCTTTTTCAGTGAAACAACTGTTTGGCGATGCGGCAAAAGTTGACAGCGAATGGTTGGATGCTTTGCAGGCTGGGGCGGCAAATCCTGACAGCCGCCACGCGGTTTTCTCGTTTTTAGCGGGGTTTTGGCGCCAGGATTATAGCGGTACGATTCAAAAGTTCGATCGCCCCGTACTCGTTGTCATGGGAGAAAAAGCCTCCAGCATCAGTCAATCGGGCAAGGAAGAGAAACCGGATGAAAGATTAGCGCAATATTTAGCCCATTTTCCCAATGCGGAAGGTTTATTAATGCCGGGGCGCAATGTTTTGCCCTACGAATCAACCGCAGAATTTGTTATTGCTGTTGCGGAGTTTGTCAATGGGAGTTTTTAACCGCAGATATCAGCAGATGAACACAGATGAACGCGGATGGAATTTCATCGGCGTTCGTCCGCGTTCATCTGCGGTTAAAAAACTCTAAATTTCAACTCCGGTGCCAAATTGTTGTACCATCCTTTTGATCGATCAAAGTAATTCCCTTATCCTTAAGTTCGTTGCGAATGCGATCGCCCTCAGCAAAATCCCTAGCTATCCGGGCATCCTTCCGCCGCTGAATCATCCCCTCAATCTCCCCATCAGTTAATCTGCCGATATCGATAGTCGCACTTCCCAGGACGAGTTTGGGTTTTCTAAATCCTAAAACTTCGGATAACTTAACCAGATTCTGCCACTTTTGTTGCAACACTTCCGAAGGTATTTCCGTTTTTCCCCCATGTACAATTATATTGCTTTCGCGCCGCAATTCCTTCGCCAATTCAAACAGAACAGCTAAAGCATTAGGAGTATTGAAATCATCATCCATCGCTGCTCTAAATTGCTGTACAGCCTCACTCTCCACTATGGGCAATTTCAGAATGTTATCTAAATCCCAGCCCAATTGGGAACCGTGCACCTTACCAAAAACTAGGCTTTCTTCAAGAGTATGCCAGCCATTTCGAGCGCTAGCGATCGCCTCTTCGGTAAAATCAATTTGACTTCGGTACTGCGCTGTTAACACAAACAGCCTCACCGCCATCGGTTCCACCGCTTTTGACTTATCGCTTGCTTCCGAACCTGAATCCCCCGACCAATTCCCCTCCAACAAATCGCGAATTGTAATAAAATTGTGCAAAGACTTCGACATCTTTCTGCCATTGACAGTCACAAAAGCATTGTGCATCCAATAATTAGCCAGAGACTTACCAGTCGCGGCTTCAGATTGAGCAATTTCGTTTTCGTGATGCGGAAAAGTTAAATCGGAACCGCCGCAGTGAATATCAATAGTTTCGCCCAAGCAATCGCGCACCATCGCCGAACATTCAATGTGCCATCCGGGGCGACCTTTTCCCCAAGATGAATCCCAAAAAGGTTCGCCTGGTTTTGCACTTTTCCACAGGGCAAAATCTGACGAATCTTGCTTTTTTTGAGCTTCTATTTCTGCGGTTTCCAATCTACCGCTAGCCCCGGCCTGCATTTCTTCCAACTTGCGGCCCGAAAGTTTTCCGTAATCGGCAAACTGCCTCACGTTGTAGTAAACGTCACCGCCGGAAGCATAGGCAAAGCCTTTGTTTTCTAACTCGTGAATCAGCCGTTTTATGCCGTCCATTGAGTGTGTGGCGCGGGGATATTCGTCTGCCCTGAGAATATTCAGCTTGTCCATATCTACGAAATATTCCTCGATGAAGCGTTCCGCCACGGCTTCCATTGTGGAATTGGTTTCGCGGGCGCGATCGAGAATTTTGTCATCAATATCTGTAAAATTCTGAACGTAGCGCACCGAGTATCCGCGCCACATCAGATATCGGCGCACCATATCCCAAACAATGTAGGCGCGGGCGTGGCCGACGTGGCAGTAATCGTACACCGTAACGCCGCAGCAATACATCCGCACCTTTGAGGGTTCGAGGGGCTCGAAAGGTGATTCGCGGCGAGTCAAGCTGTTGTAAAGCGTTAGGGACATGGGATTTGAGATTTGGGATTGACGTACTTCTGTAATTTATTATATTGCGGTTGGTGAATCTTTCGATGTCACTACCAAATATGATCGACTCAGCGGTTGAAACCGCGTCTACACACACAAAGATCAACTCGGCGGTTGAAACCGCGTCTACACACACAAAGATCAACTCCGCAGACTAAGAGATAATTATCCAGGATTTAGAAAGATTACCAAACATCTATTAAATCTAAGACAAATCCCGGTAATACATCTTCCCCGGATAAAGTCCTGGGATGATCTAATATTTCCACATCCTGATTTTGTCTGTATATCTCGACTTTCTGGTTTTTGCGATCGATTAACCAACCCAAACGAGATCCATTTGTGATATATTCTCGCATTTTTTCTCGCAATGGTTCCATGTTGTCGGACTTAGAGCGCAATTCTACTACAAAGTCTGGACAGAGGGGAGCAAAGCCTTCTTGTTGTTTAGGTGTGAGAGTTTGCCACCGTTCTAATTTAACCCAGGAAGCGTCTGGGGAGCGATCGGCACCATTGGGCAGTTTAAAACCGCTAGAAGAGTCAAATACTACTCCTAGCTTGGTTTGGCGATTCCACAGCCAGAGTTGTCCTGACATATCTTGATTTCGATTCCCTGTCTCGCTTCCTGTGGGTGCCATAATGATTAATTCTCCTGTAGCAGTTCTCTCTAGCCTTAAGTCACGGTTGACGGCCGCAATTTGCTGGAACTGTTCATGAGTTACTTTGAAGGTCTGGGGAATGGTAATGGTAGTTTTGAGCATACTGTGCGGCCTCGCGATCGGCTATTACCTATTCTATTATGTCATGGATCGAGGGGAAGAAAAAAAAGCGGAGGATTTTTTTAATCAACTGTTTGATAAGTTAGACAGTTAGCCATGAATCATAAATATCAAGTCATATCGTTTTCGGTTGCATTGTCAGTCCTGGACGCGCTTCGATCGAAGAAACCGGGTTTTTAACCGAATCTGCGGGTTGTGACGATTATTTCGGAAAAAACCCGGTTTCTGGGCCCTATGCGAAGTCCTGAAATTGAATAGATCGAGCTTATCGATCGATTATACAAAACTTATGTAAATATCTGTATGCACAAAATTAGTTTTTTGTCAAGGCTTGCAGAAGTAGAAATTTTGCGATCGGGCGGAGAAACCCGACTTTTTCAATTGGATTTATCTGCGTAAAGTATCCTGATGACTCTGTCTGACAGTTGCAATTGATGCTATACACATACAAATAAATCTTAAACATGAAACTAAATTTGGCAATCCCTGGATTATTGATCGCACTGTTAGTTGGCTGTAACGACACTACTACAGTTGCAACATCTAATCCTTTTGATAGCGATTCATTCCCCAAAGCAGGTTGTGGCGATCGAATGCCAACTGACAAGAAAACAGATACAGTTAACTTATATCCAGTGTTCGTCGATTACAGCGACAGCAATTTACAAACTATTAAGGCTAATTATTGTAGAGATGCTTTAAAAATAACCACAAAAGAGCCGGGAAAATACGTTATACAAGTCGCATCTTTCACTGATGAAAAACGTGTTAATCAATTTAAAGAATTTCTGGGAACTAAATTTGTAAATGCCCAAGTAGGAGAGCCTACCGTAATAGCTCTAAAACCTAAAGGTGATGTAAAAACTCAAGGTGATGTAAAAACTCAAGGTGAAAAAGCTAATGAATCAACTAACATTTCAAGTTCAGTATCCTCTATTGGAAAGGCAGCACAACTAACTCCTAAGCAAATCAAAGAGTTAATAGAGATGGAAAATCGTCTGACTGTCTCGGTAGATAAGTCAAACCTCAAATTAAAGAAGGTTAAAGCTATTCTACCTACCTATGTTCCGCCTGGATTTAAAGTGAAGGACTTCCAAATAGCTCTATGTAAATCTTCTGGAGCCAAGTCAGGTAGATATAGCTATTATATTACTTACCGCAATTCGAGCAATAGCTCATTTAATATCCAAACTCGGTCTTGTCACGGGTATGTGTCCCTGCCTATATTTGTCAAAGATATTCAAATTCCCTCAAAGAAATTCGCTCAAATCAATCTTGCATTAACAAAATTTGATCGATCTAGCGATAACACTAAAATTAGTGGAGAAATCTGGTCTTCTAATCCTGAATCTCCTGGATCTTTGCAAAAATTACTGTCTTTTCGCTCAGATGGCAGCAATCCTGTAAACTTGCAAGAAGCACAAAAGATTATGAAGTCTATGGACTATCTGAATAATCAAAACTAGGAAAGGCTAAAAATGTAGGTTGGGTTTCGCTATGCTCTATCCAACCTACCTTAAATTAACCTACATTTTTTTATTGCATATTTTTATGCTATCATTCTCAGAAGGTTTTAAGCCATCCTTCTCAGAAGAGTTTAGTGTAAGATAATCTTTCAACCAAGTACATCCATTTTGCATTAAATCTGATAGGCTATCAATACGTCGAACACTTACAAATCCCTGATCACCAGCCAGTGCAATTTGTAGACTGTTCGCGCTAAATGCAATTCCCCAAATAGCTCCTTTTGGATTTCGGAACTCCGCTACTTGCCGCCCCTGAAAATCCCATAGCCGAACTGTCCCATCCATACCCCCTGTCCCAATCAGTTTTCCATCAGGACTAATCGCTAACTCATTAATTCCGCTTTGATAGCTAAAGAATTCTTTCTGCTGTTTTCCAGAACGATCCGAAATTTTCACATTGCCCGTCTTATCAGCCGTCACAATCTGATTTCCATCCGGTGTAATCACCAAACCGCTAATTTGAGTTTGATGTAATTTTTCCCATTTATTAATCTGGTTCCCATCTAAATCCCAGAATGCCACATTTCCATCCCCATCCGCTGTCACAATCTGCTTTTTATCTGCCGTAAACACTACACTAAATATTGGATTTTCCTGCTTTTGAGTCACCTTTACCAGTTCACCATTTGGACTCTTCGGCTTCCAAATCCGCATCATCTTGTCAGTACCTCCCGTCGCAACTAACTGGCTATCGGGACTCACCGCAACAGTCATGATATCTCCCTGATGTATTTCTTGTGTCTCTTTATTAGTATTTAAGTTGGCTTGTGGTTCTGTTAAGCTACCTTTAAGATTCCATACTCTTGCAATAGGAACATTTAGCCCACCCGCAACAATAAACTTGCCATCGGGACTAAAAGCAATATCCTGCACGTTGTTTTCACGGCTGGATATACGTTGAATAGCTTCTTTCCAAACCTTCAATTCCTTTCCCGATTTAGCATCCCATAACCGCATCACACCTTCATTGCCTGCACCTGCAATAGTCTTTCCATCGGGACTAAATGCGATCGCATTCACATCATCCTTAAACCCAGTCAACTCAAGCCGTTGTACTGGCCTATCTGCCAAATTCCACAGCCGCACAAATCCATCTCGCCCCGCAGATACTAATCGCTTCCCATCCCCGCTAAAACTAGCAGTTAAAACCACCCCCCGATGCCCTCGGAAATCTTGCAGTTGATCTCCTGTTTTGAAATTCCACAATTTCACAATTCCGTCATTAGATCCGGTTGCGATACTCTGACCATCAGGGCTGAAATTCACCACCGTCACCCATCCTTGATGCCCTTCCAGTCGCCGGACTTCTTGCCCATTCACTGTCCAAATTCGGGCTCGATTATCATCGGAAGCTGTTGCCACAAACTGGCCATCTGGACTCAGACTTACTCCCAACATTTTTTTGATTTGCGGATGTTTGAGTTCACCCAGTTTATTTCCCGTTACCGTCCAAATCCTAGCCAGCCCATCTTCTCCTCCAGCCGTTGCAAGTGTTTGCCCATTTTTACTAAAAGAAATTGCTGTTACCTTGTTCCCATGCGCTGCCCAAGTTTTGAGTTGCTTGCCCGATTTATCCCACAGATAAACCGTGCCGTTGCCCTTTCCTGCGATAATTTTTTGACCATCGAGACTAACTGCGATCGCCGTAAAACTGTCATAGTTC
Organism: Microcoleus sp. MP8IB2.171; assembly: GCA_030248405.1. GTDB lineage: Bacteria > Cyanobacteriota > Cyanobacteriia > Cyanobacteriales > Microcoleaceae > Microcoleus. The sequence goes on along the minus strand of JARCMA010000048.1, from coordinate 7,783 downwards.
GGCTTGCCATCTGCCAACAACTGCCTAATTTGCTTGCCCGATTTATCCCACAGTCGCACTGTCCCATCTTCACCCGCACTAGCAATGACTGGATTCTGGGCATTCCCTCCAACACTCACGGCATTCACACCACTCAGTAAACCTCCCTCATGTCCTACAAGACTTACTTTTTCTTTACCAGCCAAGTTCCACATTTGAAGAGTATCTTCTTTGTTTTCTTTGCCTTCGCCAGCCGTTATTAAGCCTTTGTCTCCTGGCAGAAATACAGCACTTTTAACCTCACCCTGTCCCGCCTCAAAATAATTTTTTTCGTGAATGTCATCCAAGATTTTTTGTAGTGCCAATATTGGACTCACAGCAGGATAGTCTTTTGGGTTGTTCCTATTCCCAATCAACTTTTGTAAATCTTGAGTGCTTTGCATTGCCGAGACTAAAGAACTTAGCTCTCCTGATTTGAACTGGAATAAGGCGTTAACACCTGCCTGTTCTAGCTGTGTACCTTTTTGAGCTTCTTGCTGTTTGTCAAAAGATATTTTTGCTGACGATCCAAATACAACAGCCACAAGTAAACCAATGATAGTTCCTATCTTGATTATTAGTTTGGCTTTTCGATTTGCATCTGCTAAGGTTTCATTACCTTCAATTAATATGCGTTCCTTAAATTCCTTGTCTTGAAAACATTTCCAACTTTCATCAATGTATTCTCGTTCGTCAGGACTGAGATAATTTTCCCAATCGTCACGCCATGTTTTAGCTTCAGTTAGAGGAACCCCTTGCAAAATATAGCCTTTATCTTTTTTATAAATTATCCACGGACTCATATACACTCGCATTCGTTCTTGCCAGGTGCGAAATTCGCGGTCGCCATCTATCCAATTTTTTAAAATCTTCCATTTTGTGATTAACGTTTCATGGATAACTTCAACTGTTTCTTCAAAAGCTGAACTAGATTCTTGAAAATTAGCAGTTAGAGTTGCCTCTAATGTTCTACTTCCTGTAACAACCAGACGTGCATCGGCTAGCTTGGCAACGACATCCCAATTATCAGTTCCCACTTCTGAACGAGTTGCCAATCTTCGTGTATCTTCTGTCCCTTGTCCTGGATAGACTAATTGAATAAAAATCTGTTGTGCTTTTTGCTGTTCTGCCTCATTCAGCTTTTCGTACTCTTTCTGTGCGTGATTAGCTAGTGCATTTTCTACTCCACCAATCACCTCGTAAGCCTGATAGGTTAACTCAGGATCAACCGGATCAACCTCTTGTCTCCGTATCCATAACTCCGTCAAAGCAAACTCTAGTAGAGCTAAATTGCCTGCTTTACCCTCTACCGCATTGAGAATACGTTCAGTTAATTTTGCTGCAATTTTTACCTTACCCTCCACAGGTTTTTTAATAACAGCTTCCAACTCCTGACGATTCATCGATAGCAGCCATTTGTGGTCTGACTTTGACCAAGCTTCCGCAAAAGGTTGATATGACAGTGCAAATGGTATAAAATCAGCCCTCAAAGTCAACACAAGGGTAAAATTATCATGTTCTTTAACAGCCTCCAGAATTTGGTTTAAAAACTTGTGTTGTTCTTCCTCTTTAACATTTGGCTTATAAATTTCCTCAAATTGGTCAACCACTAACAATAATCGCTTACCCGGATTTTCATTGAGGATGTCTGTTACTTCCTGCCATAGTTTTCTATTCCCCTGCATCCGTTCAAACAGGTTGGAAGTTTGTTCATCCTGCTGATTTTTTTTGAGTTCTGAATAGCGTATGCGTACCAAAGCAGAAGCCAGTCCATAAAACGGCTGACTCTGGGGACGAAAAGACTGAATCAGCCAAGTTCCCTCTGCCCGCAACCGGGGAATTAGTCCAGCAAATACAACAGAAGACTTGCCACTTCCAGACGCACCAATGACAGGTACTAAAGGATGTTTTTTGACAGCAGTTACTAACTGCTCGGCAAAGTCCTCCCGTCCAAAAAATAAGTCAGTATCTTCTTCTCGGAATGCTGACAAGCCCCGATACGGGCAAGAGGTATCGGGGTTAATTACTTTTTTTTTAAAGCCCTTTTGCAGAGGTTTTTGATTGGATCAAATGCCATTCTCAACGACTTTTCTGTATCCAGTTCGACTTCATAGGACAAAATCCCAGGTATCAGAGGCAAAACTAACATTGCTTTAGCTGCTACAGGTGTCTCCGGTTCATTCAGCTTATCTATAATTGCTTGTAATTTCTGCATCAACTCCTCATTCAGATTAGGTTGGCTTTCAATTACTCGTACAACTTGCGCCTGAACCTCTACGATCGCACTGCTTGCCTCATCTTCTTCAACTGCATAAGAACGTGTCTCTTGCGCCAGTAAATTCCAATATTCAGCCTCATACTTGCAAATTTCTGGGGAAACTTCTTTCCTAATTCGTTGTTTTATAGCGTTCTTTTCAAAGATGTCGTTAGCGTAGCCAAGACGCTTCTGTGCTTCACCGAGAGTTTCATACAACGAATCTAAAGTTTCTTCTAAATCAGCTAACTGGCGACTTGGGGGCATTTGAGTCTAACTCCTTTAAATTGAATTACTGCTTTTCACATTCAGTCTTCCAGTAGGCACATCTGGATGTTTTCAAATTTATCATGTTCCCAAAGGCATATCTATGCTGAACGATCGCCCTCACCCTCCAAACCCATCAAAAGCCCCCTATCGCAATATGTCATCAAATCCTGACATTAGCTTCAACACCGAGCCCCCAAATCTCGCAAATGTCAAAATTCCCTGACATATTGATCCCCGAAATCACGAAAATGCGTATAAGTACCCACGATTGAGGCAAAAGACCCCTTGACCCGATCGCAACTTGTCTGCAACATTGAGTCATGACAAAGCGATCCCAAAGAAATGCTTCGATTAAGCTAAGCAGCTTTGGGAGTCGAATAGCGCGTGTGCTGCCAGCACAGCGTTGCTAGCAGCACCGGTCGCACTCAAAAAATCGATCTTGTCAATCAAGAATCGACAGAAAAGTTTTATTTAGATCCGACGGTGCGCGCAGAAGCCAAAAAGTCACAAACCCCGATCGCATAGGGGAAAAGACAAGCTAAAAACAAGCAAGGCTTCAAAGGTTGGAGAGATTTGGAAGCTCGATAATATGTGGATTTAAAAGAGTTTCTAACTCAAAAAGTCAACACATTTGTGTTGAAAGGAAAAATCTAACCCGCCATCCTAAATTAGTGGAGAACCAACTCATGGCAAAAGAACGCCCACCATTAGAAGAGATGACTTTGCGACAACTCCGCAGAGTTGCTAGCGAATGTGGAGTCTCTCGCTACAGCCGGATGCGGAAATCGCAACTCCTGGCATCAATTCAAGAAATTCAGCGCAACAAGTTTTCATACAGTCCATCTCGCAAACTAGAGGCACAAGAAGCAGTGGAAGCAGCAAAGTTTGAACTAGGTCAAGAAGATAGAACAGGCGGTTCTTTGTCCTCTGTAGATGAAGGTTTAGCAGATTTGCCCAACGGCTACGGCGAAAGTCGGGTGGTTTTGATGCCCCGCGACCCCGAATGGGCCTACACCTACTGGGACATCTCGAACGATCGCAAACAAGAATTGCGCCGCCAAGGAGGACAGCAACTCGCCCTGCGGATCTACGACGTTACAGATGTTAACCTCGACATCCAAAGCCCGCACAGCATTCAAGAATATCCCTGCGACGAACTGGCGCGGGAATGGTACGTGCCAATCCCCGTGAGCGATCGGGATTATGCGATCGACATCGGCTACCGCTGTGCAGATGGCCGCTGGCTGGTATTAGCTCGATCGGCCGAAGTCCGCGTTCCTCCCGTCTATCCCAGCGACTGGATTGAAGATCAATTCATCACCCTCGATTGGGAAGAAGAGTTGCAAGGCAAAACCTTCGCCGAACTGGTTCCTCCGGCCAAGAAAATGGCACAAGCAGCCAATGGCTTCGGTTTCAGCACCGAAAATGCTATCTACGAACAAATCTTCGGCATGGCAGAATCTGCCGAATCCCTGCGGGTAGCCGGTTCTATCTTCGGTTCCATGCAGCACGTCGCCGGTTCCGTCCAGCAAGTCGGCATCCACGAACAAGCTCTCAGTTCCTACGTGTTCCCCTCCGGCGTCGGAATGTGGGCGGCTCCCACCATGTCCGGCCTCACCGCGTCGGGTGTCGGTATGTCCGGCCTCACCGCGTCGGGTGTCGGTATGTCCGGCCTCACCATGTCAGGTGTCGGTATGTCCGGCCTCACGATGTCCGGTTTCGGTATGTCAGGTGTTGGTATGTCGGGAGTTGGCTTCGCCGCCCCGATGCGCCCCCGCCAGTTCTGGTTAGTTGCTGATGCCGAACTGATCGTTTACGGCGCCACAGAGCCCGATGCTACCGTCTACGTAGGCGGACAGCCGATTAAACTCAATGCTGACGGCACTTTCCGCTTCCAGATGTCCTTCCAAGACGGCTTAATCGACTATCCGATTTTTGCAGTAGCAGCAGACGGCGAACAAAACCGCGCCATCCACTTGAAATTCAACCGCGAAACCCCAGAACGGCGCACCAATACCAAGCAGGATGCCGTTGTGGAATGGTTGGGCTAATCCCAAAGGTCGATCGAGCGGCGGGCGCTCATGCAGGTTTGTGCCAATTTTTGAACCATCACAAGCCATAGCCTCAGCCGATCATGATTTGTTAAGGTTAATCCCAGACAACAACCCATAACACCCCCTATACACCGTTCTCCTATTTTGAGGAGCGGTGTTTTTTGTGTTTAGAAGGAAGATTTGACAGTTGACAGTTGACAGTTGACACTTGACAGTTGACACTTGACAGAGGGAATAAGGAATAAGAATTATTTCTTTGTAGGGTGCGTGAGAGCGAGAAATCTTTACATCCACACTCTGAGACTATGACTCACGCACCGGCCCAACGATTAAATCATAGCAATGCCAGCCGCAACGATATTTGACAAGACTATCAATATCTGTCTGTAGATAGATGTTGACTCCACTCGCGAGCTATCTCGTTAAATCAAAATTTGCACTCTTCACTCAACGATTATTAAGTAAGCTAAAGTTTACTTAAATTTTCATTGCACAAACTCGCTAAATCCTGCGAAACATCAGAAAGCAAGTTATCAGAGAAATAAGGCGATCGCACCGCCATTTCTCAAAAGCCAATGCAAAAAATAAATTCCCCGCAGCAACGAAGCCAGAAGCTTCCCCGTCTTTTAGCCTTATTCGCTGCCACATTAACCGCCGTCTTGCTTTTATTTATTCTGCCCGCACTGACTAAACAGCCCGTCGTGCTCACCATGTTAATGCAAGGCCAAGACATTGTTAACTGGAAACCATTTGTCAAAGAATTTGAACAGAAAAACCCCGATATTCGCATCAATCTCGTAGAAGGGCCATTTGACACAAACCTGGTAGAAAATCTTTATACATCTGCCTTTCTTTTAGGCGACTCGCCCTACGACATTATCAACATGGATATTGTTTGGGTTCCCAAATTTGCCGCCGCAGGTTGGGTAATGGATTTAACAGACAGAATTTCCCCAGAACAACTTTCAAAGTTCATCCCAGGTAACGTCGAAGGCGGGCGGTATCGAGGCAAACTTTACCGAATTCCCCACGCTTCCGATGCCGGAATGCTTTATTACCGCAAAGACATTTTAAAACAAGCGGGAATTCCAGCGCCGAAAACCTTTGAAGAAATGGTAAAAATCTCTCAAAATTTGCAGAAACAGGGAAAAATAACTTGGGGTTATTTGTGGCAAGGCAAACAATACGAGGGAGTATCTGCGATGTTTGTCGAAGTGCTCTCCGGTTTCGGTGGCTTTTGGGCTAACCCTCAAACTTTTGAAGTTGGGTTAGATAAACCGGAGGCAATTCAAGCAGTAGAATTTCTGAAAAATACGATCGCCTCCGGCATTTCTCCACCCGGTGTTACTACCTACGGCGAAGAAGAAACCAGGCTGTTATTTCAAAACGGCAAAGCGCTGTTTTTGCGAAATTGGCCCTATGTTTGGAAGCTAGCAAATGCCGAAGGATCGAATGTTAGAGGCAAAATTGCGATCGAGCCAATGCTCAGCAGTACCGGAAAAACAGGCGGTTCCTGCTTGGGCGGCTGGGGCTGGGGAATTGCCAAAACCTCAAAACATCCAGAACAAGCGTGGAAAGCAATTCAGTATCTTACCAGCGAGGAAACCCAGCGCAAATTTATTTTACAAACCGGTTTAGTTCCCAGTTACAAATCCTTATTTACCAACAAAGAAATAGTCGCCAAATATCCCCACTACCCGCAACTGCTAAAAGTAGTGGAACAGCCCGTTTTGCGCCCGCCCATAGCACAATACGCTCAAGCTTCTGATATTTTGCAGCGCTATTTGAGTTCCGCTTTTACGGGGAGAATGAGTGCAGAACAAGCAATGAAAGCAGCAGCTAGCGAAACTCGCAATTTATTAGGCAGTTTGAAACAACCGAAAGCTTCTTAAACAGTTGACAGTTGACAGTTGACAGTTGACAGTCCTAAAGCCGTAGGGTGCGTCGCCATTCAAAATTCATCAATAAAAATCGATAATCTCATAGCGACGCACCTGTGCCATAGCTCGCAGTACACAAACTCAACAATTATGTTGCAGCAACATTTGAAATAAATGGTATCATTTGGCAATTCTATTAAGCCAGGTTTTTGCGAGAATTTAAGTCCTTATACCATTTGTTAAAAATATTGTTACACAACAAGTTATGGGCTGGTTTTTTTGACGAGTAAGGTGCGTCCCTCGCCGGATAGAACCCGCCGAATGGAATTCGGGGCTACAAAAACAAAGTCCGCCTCCGCGGACTGAAGAAATAGAATAGAATCTTAAAATATGAAATTAGACAAAATGCGACAGCGCGAACAAAAAACAGGATGGATATTAGTAGCACCAGCATTAATAATTCTGCTGCTAGTATTTGCTTACCCAATATTGCGCGCTTTTTGGCTGAGTTTATTCACCCAAAACCTCGGTACAGAATTAAAACTGGTTTTTTCTGGTTTTGCTAACTACAGTCGAATGTTAGGCGACGGGCGTTTCTGGCAAACTTTAGGCAACACCACTGTATTTACAGTCGTCTCTGTTTTGCTGGAATTAATTCTCGGTATGGGCATTGCCTTAGTCTTAAATCAATCTTTCACAGGGCGCGGCATTGTTCGCACAATCTCCTTGCTACCTTGGGCGCTGCCCACTGCATTGATGGGAGTAGCTTGGGCGTGGATTTTTAACGACCAATACGGCGTAATTAACGACATTTTGAGGCGATTAGGATTGATTCAAAATAGCATTAGCTGGTTGGGAGATCCGACTTTGGCAATGATGGCAGTGATTACAGCAGATGTGTGGAAAACGACGCCCTTTGTCAGCTTGCTTTTGCTAGCAGGATTGCAGTCAATTCCCGGTGATTTGTACGAAGCCCACGCCATTGACGGCGCGAGTAGCTGGCAGAGTTTCCGTCAAGTTACGCTGCCCCTGCTGATGCCCCAAATTGTGATTGCTTTGCTGTTTCGATTTGCCCAGTCTTTCGGCATTTTTGACTTGATTCAGGTAATGACGGGAGGGGGGCCGGCGGGGGCAACGGAGACGGTTTCTATCTACATTTACAGCACGGTAATGAGGTATTTAGACTTTGGCTACGGGGCGGCTTTGGTGGTGTGTACTTTTTTGCTGTTAGTGGCAGCAGTTGCGATCGCCGCTTACCTGTTATCGAGAGCCCGCGCCAGTCAATCTTAGATTTGTCGCACGCACAC
>JARCMA010000429.1 GCA_030248405.1 Microcoleus sp. MP8IB2.171 | reverse complement strand
CATGTCCTTACGCATCGGTTACCTAAAAAAATCGTGTGATTATTCTGCATCTGCGTTAATCTGCGTTCATCTGTCTTCATCTGCGGTAAAAATTTAACCAACGATGACAACAGACAATTTGACTATCTCACTCATATACTAACGATGCAACCGGTCACCTAAAAATCCCCGCTCTTATCTGCGTTCATCTGCGTTCATCTGTCTTCATCTGCGGTTAAATTTAACCAATGATGACAACAGACAATGCCGATGTAACCGAACATGATATGAGTTATACTAAGCCTGGACAGAAATGCAAATTTAAAATTTTCAATTAAACAGGACTAAGGCCAACTGTCACACTTAAATCAACTTGTAGGGTGCATCAGACGAAGTTATACATGGATAGAATAAGGATTTCAGCCTCTGACGCACCCTACTCTATGTGCCAGTTGCGTAAGTCCTATTAAATTCAACCTGCCAACTCAAATCTTCAAATTGAAATTACCATCACTAATTTCATGAAACTGCGTCAAAAGACACTGCTGGTTATTGGTCTAAGCCTCGTAGGGCTAGTTGGGGTTTTGTATGCTACCGCATACATCCATCTCATGAAGCATACCCAAGACTTGGAGGTAGATTATACTACTCAGGGAGTGAAACGCGCCTTAGATGCCTTAGATGAGGATGTTAGCAACTTGAGCGTCTTGGTTCGCCAGTTAGGTGCTTGGGACGACACCTACAACTTCATGGTGGATACCGACAAACGCTATCTCAAAACGAATCTTTCTAATCAGACTTTCTTAGATTTTAGGCTCAACACAACCGTATTAATCGACTCTGACCGTCGAACAGTCCTCAGCAAAGGCTTCGATTTCAAGTATCAGAAAGGGATTCCCGTATCAAAGGGACTGCAACAGCATTTGACGGCTAGCAGCCTTTTAGTGCAACACGCTACACCAAAAACCAGTCATGAGGGAATCGTTATAGTACCAGAAGGGCCATTGCTGATTGCCTCTCATCCGATCGTCACCAACAAATTCAACGGCCCAATTCGCGGCACGCTGGTCATGGGACGCTACTTAAACGCTGACGAAATCAAGCGTTTAGCCACTCTGACTCAGTTATCTATAACTATCCATCCTTTAAATAATGTACAGCTACCTCCCAACTTACAGGCAATGAGTACCGCCTTGGCAGAAAAAGAGAAGCAAGAGGTGGTGGGAGAAATCCCAAATCCCAAATCCCAAATCCAAAATGGGGAGATTCTCGTCCGACCGCTAGATGAAAATGCGATCGCAGGTTATACCATATTGAAGGATATCTACGGCAAACCAGCTTTACTAATGGAAGTTAAATTTCCAAGACTTATTTACAACCAAGGAAAAGCTAGCCTAATTTATCTCCTCTTCTCACTCATTGGAGCCGGGTTTGTGTTTGGAATCGGCAATCTATTGCTATTAGAAAAGATGGTTTTGTCGCGGTTGGCTAGTCTCAGTAATGGAGTCAAAAGCATTGGTGCAAGCGGCGATCTTTCCTTGCGCGTATCCAGTGCTGGAGAAGATGAATTGTCCAGTCTTGGAGGAACCATTAACTGGATGCTAGAAACATTAGAATATTCTTTAAAACAACTCAAATCCGAACAAGAAAAAGCAGAACACCTACTGCTAAATATCTTGCCATCAGCAATTGCAGAGCGGTTGAAAAAAGAAGAATCTATCATTGCCGATAGCTTCCCCGAAGCCACTGTTCTATTTGCTGACATCGTTGGCTTTACCAAACTGGCAGCGCGTACATCTCCGGTAGAACTGGTGAGCTTACTTAACCAAATATTTTCCGCATTTGACCGACTGGTTGAACTGCATGGGTTGGAAAAAATTAAAACAATTGGCGATGCTTATATGGTGGTTGGAGGTTTGCCCAACCCACGGCCCGATCACGCCGCCGCCGTCGCCGAAATGGCTCTTGATATGCAGGAGGCAATCAAGGAATTTAACATGGCAAATAATGTAGATTTCAGTATCCGAATTGGCATCAACACAGGGCCTGTTGTCGCCGGAGTCATAGGTATCAAAAAGTTTATCTACGATTTGTGGGGTGACACGGTTAACACTGCTAGCCGCATGGAATCTCATGGTGTGGCAGGCTGTATTCAAATGACAGAAGCAACTTACAAGTGTTTAAAGGACAAGTTCGATTTTGAAAACCGGGGTGTAATCCAGGTAAAAGGCAAAGGAGACATGACCGTTTATCTACTCGTGGGCAAGAAAGCTATAGCTAGGGGCTAGGGAAAGAGAAGAGCAGAGGGGCAGAGGAGCAGAGGGGCAGGGGGGCAGAGGAGTAGAGGGGCAGAAACATGAAAATGTGATTTTTTGAACAAAAACATCACAACTCCGAAAGAGCCAGAATTTCAGGAATCATCTTATTTGTTTTTGTAGCTGTAGGTAACTTATAAGCAGACTCAACAAATATGAACTTTTCCTGGTTGAAATCCTCAAAGAAAGGCTGGATTTTTGCTTTTTGGTTCTACTTTGCTCTTTTAATCACAATATCTATCTCAGCATACTTGAAAGTTCTCCCTGTTAAATCCTCCACCATCCCTTATTACGATACAATAGGCCATTTTATATTGTTAGGTATGGCAGCCTTCTTCGGTCATCTAGCCCTAAGCAAACGAAAAATTTCTGTCTGGTCTATTTCAATACCGCTGGCTCCACTTCTAGTGGCAATTAGTTGTATAGCTGATGAGCTGCTCCAGACACTTTCACCCAACCGAAGTGCTAGTTTTTACGATCTAGCAGCTGACTGGGTGGGCATCGCGATCTTTTATTTATTAGCAGAACGAGTAAAATTGCAAAAGTCACTAGGTGAGGAAAAACTATGAAATGTCCTGCTTGTGAAAATCAGTTAACCCAGATAGTTGCTGGAAGTATAACGGTTGATGCTTGTAAAGGCGGTTGCGACGGAATGGAAAGGTAACCAGTAAACAAAGATGGGGGAAAGCTGCGATCGCATAATTCAGAAAAGACCGCTCAACTAAATAAACTCTTCAGAAATTTGGCTTGCTTTGTTCCAGCTACTATGTTATGTAGTTTGGATTTATTTCTGCTACAAATGAACACCCTCTGGTGTAGAGACGTTGGTTCCATATAATGGGTACGTTGTTGCGCTTTAGCGCTCTTTGAGCGCTAAAGCGCAACAACGTACCTTATAACTAGCAACTTACGTTACTACAGATGTAGAGACGTTTCATGAAACGTCTCTACATCTGTAGCTTGTCTGCAAAAAGTTAAAATAGAAGCAGATTGATTATTGTTATGCCTCAATTTGTTAGCTCATGACAACCGCTGCACCAGTTAAAACTCAGTACGAAGCCGTGATCGGTTTAGAAACCCACTGTCAGCTTAGTACCGACACTAAGATTTTCTGCAATTGTTCTACCGAATTTGGCAGTCGCCCAAACCAGAACGTTTGCCCAATTTGCATGGGTATGCCGGGAGTGTTGCCAGTACTCAATGAGAAGGTACTGGAGTACGCCGTCAAAGCTGGGATAGCCCTCAACTCTGAGATTGCACCCTATAGCAAATTTGACCGCAAACAGTATTTTTATCCCGATTTGCCTAAAAATTACCAAATTTCTCAGTACGACCTGCCTATTGCCGAGCATGGTTGGCTAGAAGTTGAATTGGTGGATGAAGCGGGTAAAGTTACCCGCAAAAAGATTGGTATCACTCGCCTGCACATGGAGGAAGATGCGGGAAAGTTGGTTCACGCGGGTAGCGACCGCCTTTCGGGTTCCACTTACTCTCTGGTAGACTTCAACCGCACGGGTGTAGCTTTAGTAGAAATTGTCTCAGAACCGGATATGCGATCGGCCCTAGAAGCTGCTGAATATGCCCAAGAACTGCGCCGAATTCTGCGCTATTTGGGTGTCAGCGACGGCAATATGCAGGAAGGTTCCCTGCGCTGCGACGTGAATATCTCCGTGCGTCCGGTGGGACGAAAAGAGTTTGGCACGAAGGTAGAAATTAAGAATATGAACTCCTTCAGTGCTATTGAAAGGGCGATCGATTACGAGATCGATCGGCAAACCACAGCACTGGAAGCCGGTGAGCGGATTGTGCAAGAAACTAGGCTGTGGGAGGAAGGCAGTCAACGCACTATCAGTATGCGGATCAAGGAAGGTTCCAGCGATTACCGCTATTTCCCCGAACCCGATTTAGCTCCCATTGAGGTGACATCCGCGCAGCTACAGAAGTGGAAGTCGGAACTGCCAGAACTCCCGGCCCAGAAACGACACCGCTATGAAAGTGAATTGGGACTTTCTGCCTACGATGCGCGGGTACTGACAGACGATCGCTCCGTGTCCGAATATTTTGAAGCCGTTGTCGCCGCTGGTGCCAATTCCAAGCAAGCGGCTAATTGGGTGATGGGCGATATCAGCGCCTACCTCAACAACGAAAAACTTAGCATCGCCCAAATTGCCCTCAAACCGGACACCTTAGCTGAACTGATTTCCCTAATCGAAGCAGGCACTATCAGCGGCAAGATTGCCAAAGATATTCTACCGGAGTTGTTCTCTAGTGGTGGTTCGGCTAAGGAAGTGGTCGATCGCAAGGGATTAACCCAAATCTCGGATACTGTAGCTCTAGAAACCATCATCGATGAAATCTTGGCGGCAAATCCCAAAGAGCTAGAACAGTACCGCAACGGCAAAACCAAACTGTTGGGCTTCTTTGTCGGACAGGTGATGAAGAAAACATCTGGTCGAGCCGATCCCCAGCTGACCAACCAACTGCTGGCCCAAAAGTTGAAATCTTAGTCTCAACTTTAACAAAAAGCGGCCAGACTTCACCAAAAAAATACAATAAGGGGTATCACCCCTCACCCCCAACCATTTATAATCGTGTATGTAGATGCACCCTGATGATCGGGAGAGTCGTCCATCCAAGCGACTCCCCTTTTTTTTTGAGGAGCTAGTGCCGCTACGCGGAAGTCAAAAGTCAAAAGTCAAAAGTCAAAAGTAAAGAATGGAGCGGTCTTAGGGGGAGTATGTAAACGGAAGCGATATTAGACAAACATGGGTTGACTTGACTGAAAATCCCTCGCAGCAAGAGTTTCTTCAATTCTTTAATCTAAAATCTAAAATCTTTAATTTAAAATCTAAAATGGTATGATCCGCTCTCAGACAAGCAAAAGGCTGGAGGGGAAAGTTATGACAGAATGGCAGGAAATCAGCGGTAGCGTGACAGCACCCAGGGGGTATCGTGCGGCGGGGATTACGGCTGGACTGAAAGCTTCGGGATTACCGGATTTAGCTTTGATTGTGTCGGATGTGGAGGCGATCGCAGCTGGAGTATTCACCACCTCTGTTGTACGTGCCGCCCCTGTGGATTACTGCCGTCAGCGGCTGCAATCTAAACCAGGTGCCAGCGCTATTCTCTGCAACGCTGGACAAGCTAATGCTGCTACAGGTTCCCAAGGTTGGATTGATGCGATCGAATGCGCCCAAAATTTAGCTCAAATACTGAATATTCCCTCAGACTCTATCTTGCTAGCATCTACTGGCGTCATCGGTCAGCGGATTAAGATGGATGTGCTGAAAGCAGGAATTCCTGAACTCGTCGCCGCCTTATCGGAAACCGGAGGCGATTCAGCTGCAAAGGCGATTATCACCACAGATTTAGTGCCAAAATCGATCGCCCTAGAAACAATCATGCACGATCGTCCAGTCCGAATCGGGGGAATTGCCAAAGGTTCGGGTATGATTCATCCCAACATGGCGACAATGCTATCTTTTGTTACCTGCGATGCAGCGGTTTCTCCTTCCCTGTGGCAACAAATGTTGAGTCGCGCCGCCGATAAAAGCTTCAATCAAATTACTGTTGACGGCGATACCAGTACCAACGACACCTTAATTGCTTTAGCTAACGGACAATCTCGCACACCCGCGATTACCGAAATAGGCCCAGAAGCAGAAAAGTTGGAGGCCATGTTAACAGCAGTTTGTCAGCATTTGGCAAAAGCGATCGCACGGGACGGCGAAGGTGCCACCTGTCTCGTTGAAGTAGTAGTTTCTGGCGCAACTGATGACAAAGCGGCGCGTCAAGTTGCCAAAACGATCGCCGGTTCATCTCTAGTTAAATCAGCTATTTTCGGTCGCGACCCCAACTGGGGAAGAATTGCAGCAGCAGCTGGACGTGCTGGTGTCGCCTTCGATCAAGAAAATTTGCAAATCAGGTTAGGTAATTTCTTACTAATGGAAAACGGACAACCTTTAGCATTCGATCGATCTGCTGCTAGTGCATACTTGAAAACAGCAGCATCTGGTGCTTATTTGAAAGAAGATACCGTTTTAATTTCAGTAAGTATTGGCAATGGAGGTGGTTTTGGTAAAGCTTGGGGATGCGATTTGACTTACGACTACGTGAAAATTAACGCCGAGTATACGACTTAATCTCTTGTGGAGCAGGCATCTTGCCTGCTATGGGGTGTGGGGCGGGCTACGAGAACCTACCCCACAACAAAAGGGGCGGTATATTGTAGGTTAGGTTTCTTTACTTAACTCAAATTGCTAGTTACTTGCATCAGGTCTTGCTCGGAATGGGTACGTTGTTGCGCTTTAGCGCTAAAGCTCAACAACATACCTACTGCATACAAAGAGCCTCAATCTTATGACTAGCAACTTGAGTTACTCACTGAACCTACTAAGCAATGACCAATGACCAATGACCAATGACTAAATCAGCAGATATCGGTAGCAAAAGTTTAATTAGTTTAGCACCCGATGCTTGGGTGAAATGGGTAACGCAGTCCCCCAATATAACGGCGCGAGATATTCTTACCTCTGAGTTCCAATGGATTAGTCGGGAGGGAGATGTAATAGTAAAAGCCTACAGTCCACAAATCGGCGAGTTTTTAGTGCTGAACGAGATACAATTGCGCTATAATAATCGGATGCCTTTACGAATGCGAGCTTACGCAGCACTAGCAGAAGAGCGATACAACTTGCCAGTCTACCCGGTACTGATTAATATTTTGCAACCAACACCGGGAGTGGTTATAGCTAGAGGCTATGAATCGCAGGTTTTCGGATTAAGAGCAACTCAGGAGTATCGCGTAATTAATCTCTGGGAAGTAGATGCCCAAACAGTTTTTCAACAACAGTTAACATCTTTGCTTCCCTTTGTACCAGTGCTGAGAGGTGGTGGTGAGGAAGCAGTAGTGCAGCAAGCAGTCCAACTTTTACGTGCTGATGAACAGTTGAATGAGTTGGAAAACCTGTTAGCTTTTTTTGCTACCTTTGTATTGGAAACTCGTTTAGTCCAGCAAATTATGAGGTGGGATATGGCTGTTTTACGAGAATCGCCTTGGTATCAAGAGATTTGGAGGGAAGGAGAACAACGAGGTTTACAACAAGGTTTACAACAAGGTTTACAACAAGGTTTACAACAAGGAATCTTGTCAGCTATTGAATTTGGTTTGGAGCTAAAATTCGGTAGTGAGGGATTACAGCTATTGCCAGAAATATCTCAGATTTCGGATGTGGATGTATTGAAGGCAATTCAGGAAAGACTCAAGACGGCAAATAGTTTGGAAGAGGTGCGGCAAATTTATGGAGTAAGTGAAATTTGACCATCAGTGTGAGGTTAGAAACCCGGTTTTTTGAAAAAACCGGGTTTCTATTCTGGTGCTTATCCGAACAGATTCGTAGGTTGGGTTGAGGAACGAAACTAGGGCAAATTCGTTGGGTTTCGCTTCACTCAACCCAACCTACAAAGAAATGGCGAGGGTATTGTTCAAAAAACCGGGTTTCTATTCTGGTGCTTATCTGAACACTATTAAGTGGTGCGTTACTACAATTTTCTCATCCTGTGTCACAATAAACCAAAGTGTCTGGAAAGCGCGACATGGTTTGGGCAGCAGGTCAGCGGTTGCAGAATGATAAGTATATTATCGAGAAAATCCTGGGAGAAGGCGGTTTCGGGATTACTTATCAAGCACGACACACGCTGCTGCAACAGCTAATGGTGATTAAAACGCCCAACGAAAGGCTGAAAAATGACCCCGAATACCCGAAATATTTGCGGCGATTCGTGGAGGAAGGGCGGCGACTGGAAAAACTCTCTGAACAGAAGCATCCCAATATCGTGCGCGTCAGGGATTTGTTTGAAGAGGGGGGGATATACTGCCTGGTAATGGATTTTGTAGCAGGGGAGAGTTTGTTTAATTTGGTGCAGCGGCGAGGGGCGTTACCTCCCACAGAAGCGGTGGAGTACGTGCGACAAATTGGGGAAGCTTTGACGGTGGTACATCAAGCGAGACTGGTGCATAGGGATGCTCACCCAGGCAATATTATGGTACAGAGAGATGGTAAAGCAATTTTGATTGATTTTGGCATTGCTGGGGAAATTTTCCCTACTACTGTTAGTTCAAGGTTTTTTGCCCATCCAGTTTTTGCCCCTTACGAACAGAGGATGGGCTATCGGGAACCAACTGTTGATGTGTACAGTTTGGCTGCTTCTCTATATTATGTTGTCACTGGTCAACGTCCAACACCTTCGTCAAAACGTAAGCGGAGGAAGGTGCGATTAGTTCCACCTAAGCAACACGCTGATATTAGCGCTGAGTTAAATCGGGCGATTCTCAAGGGGATGAAGTTGGAGGCGAAAAACCGTCCTCAGTCGATGCGGGAATGGTTGAAGTTGTTGGAAGTGGCGAATCGCACTGTCGAGGTTAGTTTACCGCCGAAGAAACAAATAAGTATTCCTTGGGTTTGGCTAACAAGATGGTTGTTAATCTATGCAGTTTTAGGTTTCTTTTCAGCACCTTCTGCTTTGGCTTGGGCTTTTGCTTTTGGTTTTGGTTTTGCTTTTGGTTTTGGTTTTGCTTCGGAAGAGTTACTCAAGTCCTTCAGCAAGTTTCACACATTTCTAATCTTGCTTGGAACTTCTTGGTTAGGACTGGGTTTAGGATGGTTGGCGTATCAGATATATATGATAATTCGATAAGATTGCACTACCCTTCGTTGAGGTTGGCAATGGGGCGCGATTTTGTCCGCTTAGTTGAGGTACGAAACCCAACAAATGCGATAGGTTTCGCTTTTCTAATACCAATTATTGAGATCTTGCACCAACGCATTCACCCGCCTGCGAATCAATTCGCAGGCTAATAGCGAAAGTCCACTAAAGTGGACTGAAAGACTATCCCAAAAACCAATCAAAAACAGTCATCATCTGCATAGCAAAAAATCTACATCCACATCTGTGTTCATCTGTGTTCATCTGTGGTTAAAAATATCCAAATCTTGCCCAAAGTCAGAAACCGGGTTTTTCGCAATTAACCCTACCCCAAAACCGAAATCTTTGCTAAAAAACCCGGTTTCTTAAGTCTAATAGTCTAAACTCCAAATAGAAATATTCAGTCCTCTTCAGAGGAC
This sequence comes from Microcoleus sp. MP8IB2.171, assembly GCA_030248405.1. Taxonomy (GTDB): domain Bacteria; phylum Cyanobacteriota; class Cyanobacteriia; order Cyanobacteriales; family Microcoleaceae; genus Microcoleus. The sequence goes on along the minus strand of JARCMA010000429.1, from coordinate 26,486 downwards.
TTTCGCTATTAGCCTGGGAATTGATTCCCAGGCGGGTCTGTTAGCAGATATAATGGCTATATAAACGAAAAATCATGCAAATTGTAGTATAGCAACCGCCAAGGCGGTTAAGCCATAAATCTGGGTAGGGGCGAAGCATTCCGGCATATAATTTATTGGTTAAAACCGAAGATTTACTACCCGAATGCTAATGCCTCCGGCACGCTACGCGAACGCCCCTACTGTCAAGAGTCGTATCATCGTCTCCCAGCTTTCCAATCTTCCCCACCCGGAAGCTGAGTCAAATAATCATCAATAACTCCAGGTAACTGCTTAATCGAATAATTATACATCAATTTCATCAAGCTTTGAGACTGACTAATTACCAAACTTCTATCTACCATTTCAGCAAGTTGAAATGGACTGTAAGCACCATTCAACACTTCCTCACTCGCGTCGCGAATTGCTTCCTCAAATTCATCGTCAAGCATTGATTCCCACTCATCTATCTTAACATAGTAAGACGTTTTGTTATCTTGCAAATTCAGCTTCTTAATTTCTCTAACTGAATTGCGAATTGAATTAGCCCATGAATTAGTTAATCGTTGCTCAAGTTGGTTTTTAATCAAGTGAATTAACAAGATTTTGAGATAAGATTGGATATTTCGCAGTATCGCCTGTTTACTCATTCCCTCTAATTCATCAACTATTGTCAAAGCATCTGCGTAACGTCCCTCCAAAATGCTTTTTCTTAAATCGATTAGTTCTTGAGTCATAACTTTTGTGATTCCTCCTTGGCTATCTTATTTTCACCTATTTATCCAATCTTGACCACCTGGTAACTGAATTAAATTGTCCGCTAAAAATGTGGGTAATTTCTTGGCTGAATGGGAATATGTTAAGGCTAATAATTTCTGAGAAATATGGATTATTTGAGTTCGATCGACTATTTCTGAAAGTTGTAATTGGCTGTATGCTCCATTCAATACTTCTTCACTTGCTAAAGCGATCGCATCTTCAATAATTTCTTCTTCTAGCATACTCTCCCATTCATCTAGCTTAATGTAATAGGATGTTTTATTATCCTTAAGATTCAGTTCTTTAATTTCTCGAATGGAAAAGCGAATTGAATTAGCCCACGAACCAGTTAATCGCCTCTCTACTTGATTTTTAATCAAATGAATCACCAAAACTCTCAAGAAGGATTTGATCTGACGTAAAATTGCCTGTTTACTCATTCCCTCTAATTCATCCACAATTACTAAAGCATCTGCGTAACGTCCCTCCAAAATGCTTTTTCTTAAATCGATTAGTTCTTGAGTCATAAGTTTCGCACTGTTTATTTCACTATTATTTTTGCCGATTCAATTTCCAATCTTCCCCGCCAGGTAACTGAGTTAAATTTTCAGCTACCACTGCGGGTAAATCCTTAGCCGAATGGTAATATGTCAGAGTCAACAATTTGTCAGCGTTCTGAATTACCTGGGTTCTATCCACTATTTCAGTAAGTTGAAACTCATTATATATCCCATCCAGCACTTCCGAACTCGCGTCGCGAATTGCTGACTCGATTTCCTCTTCGAGCCAAGTATACCATTCATCCGAATTGATGTGGTGGGATGTTTTATTTTCCTTGAGATTCAGTTTTTTAATTTCCACAAGTGGATTACGAATAGAAGCAGCCCACGAACTGGTTAATCGTTGCTCAACTTGATTCTTAATCAAGTGAATTAACAAAATCCTTAAATAGGATTGAATATTACGCAGAATTGCCTGTTTGCTCATTCCTTCTAATTCATCCACTATTACTAAAGCATCGGTGTAGCGTCCTTCCATAATGCTTTTTCTTAAATCGATGAGTTCTTGAGTCATAATTATCGCCACCACTTGTAAGTAAATTATACCATTCAGAAGCGGGAGGCTCGATATGCCTACGGCAATCTGCACGTGAAGCGAAGCTATCGCGTAAGCGAATCGCACTTTTTGTCCTAATAATTAAAGTTGAGCTAAGATAAGCTGTTGTATATCCTACCGCAGACAGATTGCCCAATATGCCGCCAGTATTAGCCCTGCGTTTGAATAACTGCGTTAATCTAGAAATACATATCAAAATTTGAATTAGTAAAACGCTACTTATCTTAACTGGGAGCATCCAAAATGCTCAAGAAAATCGCGATCCTTTGCCTCGCCTTTATTTTGGGAATCGCCATCCTACCCCGTCTTACACTGGCTCAATCGACAGGATACCTAGAATCCCGTCTTTCTAGAGTAGAATCAGATAACTTTCAATTGCGATCGCAAATCGATCGCATCGAGTCCCAGCTAAATCGACTCACCAGTCGCGCAGACTTTCCCAGAGTGGAAATAGCCAGACCAACACCAGCACCCGTACCGCCACGCGCTACCCCTAGAGTAAACAGGCAAACTACATCTCAAGACCCAATGTTCTCTAGACTCGCCACCCTTGTGATAGAACTGAAGGAACGAGTAAAAACACTAGAAGCACAAGTTGCACAATTGAAGAGACAACAAAGCGGAAGGTAGGAATAACTGTACAATGAAAGGATATGTTGTGCCACAGAGTAGACGCATTTCCGTAGTTGGCACCAGTGGTTCTGGTAAAACAACTTTAGCGCGTCAAATTTCCCAGCGCCTTGCCATTCCCCACATAGAATTAGATGCACTCTACTGGGAACCCAACTGGACAGAAACCCCTACTACTATTTTCCGAGAAAGGGTAGCACAAGCGCTGACTGACGACAGCTGGATTGTTGATGGCAATTACAGCCCAGTACGCGATATCGTTTGGGGAAAAGCCGACACTGTTGTCTGGTTGGACTACTCTCTAGCGGTGATTATGGGAAGACTGGTGCGGCGGTCATTTCGGCGGGTAGTAATGCAAGAAGAACTGTGGAGTGGTAACCGCGAAACATGGCGAATAACATTCAGCCGCGATTCTATTCTACTGTGGGCGCTTCAAACTTATCGCAAAAGGCGAAAAGAATATCCCATTCTATTTGATCGACCCGAATATTCCCATCTTAAAATTGTGCATTTGCGATCGCCACAAGCTACACAAAATTGGCTATCCAATCTCAAAGCCTAGACAGTCTACCTCTACCTCTCTATTAGCCCCCCTTTTTAAGGGGGGTTGGGGGGATCTTCTTCCTCCTGTGCGGTTCATTTCCTTGCCTTTATCACCTGCAAACTCCCACCCGCATACAAAATCTGCTCCTTCTCCCGAAACCCAATCTCCGCCAACAACCCAGGCAAATCCGTTTTCAGCAAGTTCCATGCCGTTTCTGTCTCAAACAATAACAAAAATAACGATATCGGCGGCCAAAATAAGGGATTCGTCGGCGCGTGAAAATCCACCAGCGCAAACACCCCACCCGGTTTCAGCACCCGATAAACCTCTTTGATAATTTGTCGCAATTGCTCAGCTTGCATTTCGTGCATCGCCACGCTGGTATGCACAAGGTCGAAAGAATTGTCTGCAAACGGCATATCTTCGGCAAAAGCTTCGGTATACTGAGCTTGAGGCACATTCTGCCGCGCCCGCTTCAGCGATAAAGGTGAGGCATCCAATCCCGTCACATTCTGGGAGTATTGCACTAGAAATTGGGTTGCCTGACCGCTACCGCAACAAAGGTCTAGTACCTTGGTATCTGGAAGGATGGTCAAACCTTGCAAAGCTAACTGGCGGAATCGCCCTTCTCCACCAACGCTAATGGCAGCAAGACGAGAAATCCCATCGTACAACCACTGATATCGATAGCTCCAGTCCCTTAAAATAGTTGCCACTGCTTAATCCCTCCTGAAATTGTGTATTCCTTGCTGCTAATTGAAACCATTAACACGATATATTGTTAAAATCGGTAACGAATCTGAAAATATTGGGAAACTGTAATAGCTATGGGGCGTACTGGGGTTTTACTACTTAACTTGGGCGGACCGGATCAACTGGAGGATGTCCGTCCCTTTCTGTTTAACCTATTTTCCGACCCGGAAATCATTCGGCTGCCGTTTCCCTGGTTACAAAAACCGCTGGCATGGCTCATCTCTACACTGCGAGCTAAGAAATCCCAAGAAAACTATAGCCAAATTGGCGGTGGATCTCCTCTACGCCGCGTTACAGAAGCCCAGGCTCATGCCCTGGAAGAACATTTGGAGCAAAAAGGACAACCAGCAAGTGTCTACATAGGGATGCGGTATTGGCATCCTTTCACGGAAGAAGCGATCGCACGCATGAAACGCGATCGCATCGATCGTCTGGTTATCCTCCCCCTCTATCCCCAATTCTCCATCAGCACCAGCGGTTCCAGCTTCCGCCTTTTGGAAAAAATCTGGCAAGAGGACCCCTCCGTAGGCCCGATCGACTACACCGTCATTCGTTCCTGGTATCAGCAACCCGGTTATCTGCAAGCAATGGCCCAGCTAATCGCCCAAGAACTCGATCGCTTTGAGAATCCCGATCGAGTTACCCTCTTCTTTAGCGCCCACGGCGTCCCCGTCAGCTATGTAGAAGAAGCTGGCGACCCCTACCAGGAAGAAATAGAGGATTGCACAGTCCAAATTCTCAAAACGCTGAATCGACCCAATCCCCACACTCTGGCTTACCAAAGTCGGGTCGGCCCAGTAGAATGGCTCAAACCCTACACCGAAGATGCCATTAAAGAACTCGCCGCCCAAGAAGTCAAAGATTTGCTAGTAGTGCCCATCAGCTTTGTCTCCGAGCATATCGAAACCCTGCAAGAAATTGATATGGAGTACCGCGAACTAGCTGAGGAATCTGGCATTCACAACTTCCGCCGCGTACCCGCCCTCGATACCAATCCTGTATTTATTGATGCCCTAGCAGATCTAGTCGTCGAAGCCCTCAACTCTCCCAGTGTAAAGCTTTCCGAAGTAACACAACTCAAGAAGCAAGTCAAGATGTACCCGCAAGAGCGTTGGGAATGGGGCATAACTCCATCTGCTGAAGTTTGGAACGGTCGTATAGCAATGATTATCTGTATTGACCTAGTGTTGGAACTGCTCAGCGGTTATGGGCCTCTACACCTAGTCGGACTACTCTAGCAATTTTGGATTTTAGATTTTGGATTTTGGATTGAAAAGTAAAATTTGAAATCTGCAATCTGCAATCTAAAATTACTCAGGGTTGTTTGTGTCGCGATTCCGGTAGACGCTTATTTTGTTTATACCAGCGATACCATTCACCAGAACTGCGAATTGCTAACCACAGCAGGATCATGGCAATTAAGCCTCCCTGTCTGGGTGCATCAAAGGCTAAAAGTACCAGCGCTACGCACAAGATATCTTGGGCAAAAACAGCCCACAAGGGTAAACCTCGCAATCGAAAGAACCACCCGACTTGGACGAGTTGGAGTACCAGGGCTAACAACCCGCCGACTATACTAACTAACATAATTAACCAAGGGGCAACGTCGGCGGCTTCAGCCACCGCAACCCCCATAATCGCCCCGACAATGGGGCTAAACAAGAGATGGATAATTTGCAGTACGCGCTGCCCTAATAGCTTTTTGGAAGCAAACAACTCAAATAACGACCAGCTGGTGAGGATTCCCACCACTACCTGTGGATGAATCAAAGATAGAATCGGTACGCGAGACCAAAGATTATTTCCCTGCAAAAGGCCAATCAATAGGAGGGGCAGGGCAATTCTTCCCACTCCTACCGCAGCAGCAGCAGAGAGTGCGGCTAGGAGTTCGATCATACTTACTCTTCTGCCTGTAGTTAACGGCTATGCTCGAAAAAACAGGCGGGCTCCAACTTACTTAATGTTTCTTAAGTTTAACTATTTTGGCCTGGAGGTTGCACTGCTTAACAAGCATAAGAGCTAGACTTGCTGACAACCTTATTAAATTGTTACGATAAATTTTATAAAGATGTGCTTAAATATACTTACAGTAATTAAAAACCATGCTATGAAAAATTCCCTATTTGCTGATGCTAGTCAAAGGCTAGAAAAGGCACTGAAATATGTCTCAATTTCAGATGATGCGATCGAACATTTAAAATTTCCTAAAGCAAGTTTAAGAGTGTCTATTCCCGTGCGGATGGATGATGGTTCTTTGAAGATTTTTCAGGGTTATCGCGTTCGGTATGACGATACCAGAGGGCCAACCAAGGGAGGCGTCCGCTATCATCCAAACGTTTCAATGGATGAAGTCACATCTTTAGCGTTCTGGATGACGTTTAAATGTGCTGTGTTAAATCTGCCTTTTGGCGGTGCTAAAGGTGGGGTGACGCTGAACCCCAAAACGTTATCGAGACTGGAGTTGGAACGTTTGAGTCGCGGTTATATAGATGCGATCGCAGACTTTATTGGCCCCGATGTTGATATTCTAGCACCCGATGTTTATACCAACCCGACAATCATGGGTTGGATGATGGATCAATATAATATTATCAAGAGGCAAATTACCCCAGCAGTTGTCACCGGAAAACCAGTTACAATAGGCGGAAGTTTAGGTCGAGATACCGCAACAGCAACCGGAGCTTTTTTTGTTATTGAAACCATTATGTCCAAATTTGACAAGCTACCCAGAGAAACCACGGTAGCAGTGCAAGGATTTGGCAATGCGGGTAGTGTGCTGGCAGAATTACTAGCGATAAATGGTTATAAAGTAGTGGCGGTAAGCGATTCTCAAGGCGGAATTTATGCCAAACAAGGTTTAGATATTCGCAGCATCCGACGCTGCAAAGAATTTATCAAAGGTATGCACGCCGTCTATTGTGAAGGCACAGTTTGTAGCGTCATCGAACATGAGATTTTGACGAATGCAGAACTTTTAGCTTTAGATGTGGATGTACTCGTTCCAGCAGCTTTGGAAAACCAAATTACAGAAGAAAATGCCAATGATATCAAAGCAAAGTTTATCTTTGAAGTTGCCAATGGGCCGGTTACATCTGCTGCCGATCGAATTTTAGAAGAAAAAGGAATTTATATCGTTCCAGACATTTTGGTGAATGCAGGTGGCGTGACAGTTAGCTATTTTGAGTGGGTACAAAATCGCAGCGGACTTTATTGGACACTGGCAGAAGTAAATCAAAGATTGAAGGACAAAATGATTGAGGAAACAGAGAATATTTGGAAGATTGCTCAGGAATTATCGGTTTCCATGCGAACAGCAGCTTACATTCATGCGCTGAATCGTTTGGGTGAAGCGATTAATACTAAAGGGACTAGAGATTATTACGTGAATGGGTAAGGGGAGAAAAGAGCGATCGTTTTGTGTTATTGGTACGTTGTTGCGCTTTAGCGCTTTAGCGCAACAACGTACCAATAACCAACAACTATTTCTTCCAAGGCAGTTTTGTACCCATTTCGGTCAGCGCTGAGAATATCAGATACAGGATAAGCAACCCAATTCCAGTGAGAAAAGCCAAAAAATCGCTGTCCATCTTTGCTCTTAGCCAATACTCAGCTAATATTAACGCAATACGCTAACGCATTTTGGGAAAGTGGTGTAATGAGGAAATTGTATTTCTTAGTTCCTGGGACAGGTGGCAAGTTTGCCTGTGGCGGTCTTTGGGCAGAGTTAAAAACATTCAATCTTGCCAAGCAGGTTTGCAATGCTGAGGTTGTCACTTACCGCCAACGGGAAAACAACACACTTTTCTTAGATGACTTACTAAAGCAGAAAAACTTAGATGATGTAATTTTTGTGATTAGCTGGGGATTTCATATTCCCAAACTTGCTGCCAAGTTAAAATCATATAACGTTATTTACCATGCTCACAGTGCGGGATACAAATTCAGTTTGCCTTCAAGTATTCCCATCATGACTGTGAGCCGAAATACAATGGGATATTGGGGACAAAATTCTCCTAATTCACTCATTTATTATTTGCCCAATCAGATTTCTGATGAATTTGAAAACCTTAACCAAAAACGGGATATTGATGTTTTAGTGCAAGCTCGAAAATCTTCTGAGTATTTAATTGAGGATTTGATTCCAGTATTGCAGAAGCAGTGTAATGTATTCGTTGTTGATTCCTATGTGAAAGATTTAACAGGACTTTTTAATCGAGCCAAGGTTTATCTGTATGACTCCGCTGAGTACTGGGCGCAACAGGGAGTCAGCGAAGGATTTGGTCTGCAACCAATGGAAGCTCTAGCCTGTGGTTGTCAGGTTTTTTCTAGTGTCAATGGTGGATTATCGGATTATTTAGATCCTGGATTTAATTGCTATAAAATTGCTGGATACTCAAAAGAGTATGATGTTCAACGCATTTTAAAAGTGGTTAAAAATTCAGCATCACTCACATTGTCGGAACAGGTTCTTGCAGAGTATCGGGCTGAAAATATTATTAAACGGTTAGAGGTTATTTTACAAGATATCAATGATTTTTTCGATAGTAAAAAACATTACTCTCCCAATATCCAGAGTTTGACGAGAATGCGTGTTGCTCAACTTTCAACTCAAAGAATATTAGGCAAGCTGAAGAAAAAGTTTTTTAGCTGAAAAGCGATACAACGGTATTATATCGTTTGGATTTATTTCGGCTACAAATGTAGAGACGTTTCATGAAACGTCTCTACATTTGTAGCCGAAATAAATCCAAACGATATAATACCGTTGTATCGCTTTTCAGCTAAAAAACTTTTTCTTCAGCTTGCCTAATATTCTTTGAGTTGAAAGTTGAGCAACACGCATTCTCGTCAAACTCTGGATATTGGGAGAGTAATGTTTTTTACTATCGAAAAAATCATTGATATCTTGTAAAATAACCTCTAACCGTTTAATAATATTTTCAGCCCGATACTCTGCAAGAACCTGTTCCGACAATGTGAGTGATGCTGAATTTTTAACCACTTTTAAAATGCGTTGAACATCATACTCTTTTGAGTATCCAGCAATTTTATAGCAATTAAATCCAGGATCTAAATAATCCGATAATCCACCATTGACACTAGAAAAAACCTGACAACCACAGGCTAGAGCTTCCATTGGTTGCAGACCAAATCCTTCGCTGACTCCCTGTTGCGCCCAGTACTCAGCGGAGTCATACAGATAAACCTTGGCTCGATTAAAAAGTCCTGTTAAATCTTTCACATAGGAATCAACAACGAATACATTACACTGCTTCTGCAATACTGGAATCAAATCCTCAATTAAATACTCAGAAGATTTTCGAGCTTGCACTAAAACATCAATATCCCGTTTTTGGTTAAGGTTTTCAAATTCATCAGAAATCTGATTGGGCAAATAATAAATGAGTGAATTAGGAGAATTTTGTCCCCAATATCCCATTGTATTTCGGCTCACAGTCATGATGGGAATACTTGAAGGCAAACTGAATTTGTATCCCGCACTGTGAGCATGGTAAATAACGTTATATGATTTTAACTTGGCAGCAAGTTTGGGAATATGAAATCCCCAGCTAATCACAAAAATTACATCATCTAAGTTTTTCTGCTTTAGTAAGTCATCTAAGAAAAGTGTGTTGTTTTCCCGTTGGCGGTAAGTGACAACCTCAGCATTGCAAACCTGCTTGGCAAGATTGAATGTTTTTAACTCTGCCCAAAGACCGCCACAGGCAAACTTGCCACCTGTCCCAGGAACTAAGAAATACAATTTCCTCATTACACCACTTTCCCAAAATGCGTTAGCGTATTGCGTTAATATTAGCTGAGTATTGGCTAAGAGCAAAGATGGACAGCGATTTTTTGGCTTTTCTCACTGGAATTGGGTTGCTTATCCTGTATCTGATATTCTCAGCGCTGACCGAAATGGGTACAAAACTGCCTTGGAAGAAATAGTTGTTGGTTATTGGTACGTTGTTGCGCTAAAGCGCTAAAGCGCAACAACGTACCAATAACACAAAACGATCGCTCTTTTCTCCCCTTACCCATTCACGTAATAATCTCTAGTCCCTTTAGTATTAATCGCTTCACCCAAACGATTCAGCGCATGAATGTAAGCTGCTGTTCGCATGGAAACCGATAATTCCTGAGCAATCTTCCAAATATTCTCTGTTTCCTCAATCATTTTGTCCTTCAATCTTTGATTTACTTCTGCCAGTGTCCAATAAAGTCCGCTGCGATTTTGTACCCACTCAAAATAGCTAACTGTCACGCCACCTGCATTCACCAAAATGTCTGGAACGATATAAATTCCTTTTTCTTCTAAAATTCGATCGGCAGCAGATGTAACCGGCCCATTGGCAACTTCAAAGATAAACTTTGCTTTGATATCATTGGCATTTTCTTCTGTAATTTGGTTTTCCAAAGCTGCTGGAACGAGTACATCCACATCTAAAGCTAAAAGTTCTGCATTCGTCAAAATCTCATGTTCGATGACGCTACAAACTGTGCCTTCACAATAGACGGCGTGCATACCTTTGATAAATTCTTTGCAGCGTCGGATGCTGCGAATATCTAAACCTTGTTTGGCATAAATTCCGCCTTGAGAATCGCTTACCGCCACTACTTTATAACCATTTATCGCTAGTAATTCTGCCAGCACACTACCCGCATTGCCAAATCCTTGCACTGCTACCGTGGTTTCTCTGGGTAGCTTGTCAAATTTGGACATAATGGTTTCAATAACAAAAAAAGCTCCGGTTGCTGTTGCGGTATCTCGACCTAAACTTCCGCCTATTGTAACTGGTTTTCCGGTGACAACTGCTGGGGTAATTTGCCTCTTGATAATATTATATTGATCCATCATCCAACCCATGATTGTCGGGTTGGTATAAACATCGGGTGCTAGAATATCAACATCGGGGCCAATAAAGTCTGCGATCGCATCTATATAACCGCGACTCAAACGTTCCAACTCCAGTCTCGATAACGTTTTGGGGTTCAGCGTCACCCCACCTTTAGCACCGCCAAAAGGCAGATTTAACACAGCACATTTAAACGTCATCCAGAACGCTAAAGATGTGACTTCATCCATTGAAACGTTTGGATGATAGCGGACGCCTCCCTTGGTTGGCCCTCTGGTATCGTCATACCGAACGCGATAACCCTGAAAAATCTTCAAAGAACCATCATCCATCCGCACGGGAATAGACACTCTTAAACTTGCTTTAGGAAATTTTAAATGTTCGATCGCATCATCTGAAATTGAGACATATTTCAGTGCCTTTTCTAGCCTTTGACTAGCATCAGCAAATAGGGAATTTTTCATAGCATGGTTTTTAATTACTGTAAGTATATTTAAGCACATCTTTATAAAATTTATCGTAACAATTTAATAAGGTTGTCAGCAAGTCTAGCTCTTATGCTTGTTAAGCAGTGCAACCTCCAGGCCAAAATAGTTAAACTTAAGAAACATTAAGTAAGTTGGAGCCCGCCTGTTTTTTCGAGCATAGCCGTTAACTACAGGCAGAAGAGTAAGTATGATCGAACTCCTAGCCGCACTCTCTGCTGCTGCTGCGGTAGGAGTGGGAAGAATTGCCCTGCCCCTCCTATTGATTGGCCTTTTGCAGGGAAATAATCTTTGGTCTCGCGTACCGATTCTATCTTTGATTCATCCACAGGTAGTGGTGGGAATCCTCACCAGCTGGTCGTTATTTGAGTTGTTTGCTTCCAAAAAGCTATTAGGGCAGCGCGTACTGCAAATTATCCATCTCTTGTTTAGCCCCATTGTCGGGGCGATTATGGGGGTTGCGGTGGCTGAAGCCGCCGACGTTGCCCCTTGGTTAATTATGTTAGTTAGTATAGTCGGCGGGTTGTTAGCCCTGGTACTCCAACTCGTCCAAGTCGGGTGGTTCTTTCGATTGCGAGGTTTACCCTTGTGGGCTGTTTTTGCCCAAGATATCTTGTGCGTAGCGCTGGTACTTTTAGCCTTTGATGCACCCAGACAGGGAGGCTTAATTGCCATGATCCTGCTGTGGTTAGCAATTCGCAGTTCTGGTGAATGGTATCGCTGGTATAAACAAAATAAGCGTCTACCGGAATCGCGACACAAACAACCCTGAGTAATTTTAGATTGCAGATTGCAGATTTCAAATTTTACTTTTCAATCCAAAATCCAAAATCTAAAATCCAAAATTGCTAGAGTAGTCCGACTAGGTGTAGAGGCCCATAACCGCTGAGCAGTTCCAACACTAGGTCAATACAGATAATCATTGCTATACGACCGTTCCAAACTTCAGCAGATGGAGTTATGCCCCATTCCCAACGCTCTTGCGGGTACATCTTGACTTGCTTCTTGAGTTGTGTTACTTCGGAAAGCTTTACACTGGGAGAGTTGAGGGCTTCGACGACTAGATCTGCTAGGGCATCAATAAATACAGGATTGGTATCGAGGGCGGGTACGCGGCGGAAGTTGTGAATGCCAGATTCCTCAGCTAGTTCGCGGTACTCCATATCAATTTCTTGCAGGGTTTCGATATGCTCGGAGACAAAGCTGATGGGCACTACTAGCAAATCTTTGACTTCTTGGGCGGCGAGTTCTTTAATGGCATCTTCGGTGTAGGGTTTGAGCCATTCTACTGGGCCGACCCGACTTTGGTAAGCCAGAGTGTGGGGATTGGGTCGATTCAGCGTTTTGAGAATTTGGACTGTGCAATCCTCTATTTCTTCCTGGTAGGGGTCGCCAGCTTCTTCTACATAGCTGACGGGGACGCCGTGGGCGCTAAAGAAGAGGGTAACTCGATCGGGATTCTCAAAGCGATCGAGTTCTTGGGCGATTAGCTGGGCCATTGCTTGCAGATAACCGGGTTGCTGATACCAGGAACGAATGACGGTGTAGTCGATCGGGCCTACGGAGGGGTCCTCTTGCCAGATTTTTTCCAAAAGGCGGAAGCTGGAACCGCTGGTGCTGATGGAGAATTGGGGATAGAGGGGGAGGATAACCAGACGATCGATGCGATCGCGTTTCATGCGTGCGATCGCTTCTTCCGTGAAAGGATGCCAATACCGCATCCCTATGTAGACACTTGCTGGTTGTCCTTTTTGCTCCAAATGTTCTTCCAGGGCATGAGCCTGGGCTTCTGTAACGCGGCGTAGAGGAGATCCACCGCCAATTTGGCTATAGTTTTCTTGGGATTTCTTAGCTCGCAGTGTAGAGATGAGCCATGCCAGCGGTTTTTGTAACCAGGGAAACGGCAGCCGAATGATTTCCGGGTCGGAAAATAGGTTAAACAGAAAGGGACGGACATCCTCCAGTTGATCCGGTCCGCCCAAGTTAAGTAGTAAAACCCCAGTACGCCCCATAGCTATTACAGTTTCCCAATATTTTCAGATTCGTTACCGATTTTAACAATATATCGTGTTAATGGTTTCAATTAGCAGCAAGGAATACACAATTTCAGGAGGGATTAAGCAGTGGCAACTATTTTAAGGGACTGGAGCTATCGATATCAGTGGTTGTACGATGGGATTTCTCGTCTTGCTGCCATTAGCGTTGGTGGAGAAGGGCGATTCCGCCAGTTAGCTTTGCAAGGTTTGACCATCCTTCCAGATACCAAGGTACTAGACCTTTGTTGCGGTAGCGGTCAGGCAACCCAATTTCTAGTGCAATACTCCCAGAATGTGACGGGATTGGATGCCTCACCTTTATCGCTGAAGCGGGCGCGGCAGAATGTGCCTCAAGCTCAGTATACCGAAGCTTTTGCCGAAGATATGCCGTTTGCAGACAATTCTTTCGACCTTGTGCATACCAGCGTGGCGATGCACGAAATGCAAGCTGAGCAATTGCGACAAATTATCAAAGAGGTTTATCGGGTGCTGAAACCGGGTGGGGTGTTTGCGCTGGTGGATTTTCACGCGCCGACGAATCCCTTATTTTGGCCGCCGATATCGTTATTTTTGTTATTGTTTGAGACAGAAACGGCATGGAACTTGCTGAAAACGGATTTGCCTGGGTTGTTGGCGGAGATTGGGTTTCGGGAGAAGGAGCAGATTTTGTATGCGGGTGGGAGTTTGCAGGTGATAAAGGCAAGGAAATGAACCGCACAGGAGGAAGAAGATCCCCCCAACCCCCCTTAAAAAGGGGGGCTAATAGAGAGGTAGAGGTAGACTGTCTAGGCTTTGAGATTGGATAGCCAATTTTGTGTAGCTTGTGGCGATCGCAAATGCACAATTTTAAGATGGGAATATTCGGGTCGATCAAATAGAATGGGATATTCTTTTCGCCTTTTGCGATAAGTTTGAAGCGCCCACAGTAGAATAGAATCGCGGCTGAATGTTATTCGCCATGTTTCGCGGTTACCACTCCACAGTTCTTCTTGCATTACTACCCGCCGAAATGACCGCCGCACCAGTCTTCCCATAATCACCGCTAGAGAGTAGTCCAACCAGACAACAGTGTCGGCTTTTCCCCAAACGATATCGCGTACTGGGCTGTAATTGCCATCAACAATCCAGCTGTCGTCAGTCAGCGCTTGTGCTACCCTTTCTCGGAAAATAGTAGTAGGGGTTTCTGTCCAGTTGGGTTCCCAGTAGAGTGCATCTAATTCTATGTGGGGAATGGCAAGGCGCTGGGAAATTTGACGCGCTAAAGTTGTTTTACCAGAACCACTGGTGCCAACTACGGAAATGCGTCTACTCTGTGGCACAACATATCCTTTCATTGTACAGTTATTCCTACCTTCCGCTTTGTTGTCTCTTCAATTGTGCAACTTGTGCTTCTAGTGTTTTTACTCGTTCCTTCAGTTCTATCACAAGGGTGGCGAGTCTAGAGAACATTGGGTCTTGAGATGTAGTTTGCCTGTTTACTCTAGGGGTAGCGCGTGGCGGTACGGGTGCTGGTGTTGGTCTGGCTATTTCCACTCTGGGAAAGTCTGCGCGACTGGTGAGTCGATTTAGCTGGGACTCGATGCGATCGATTTGCGATCGCAATTGAAAGTTATCTGATTCTACTCTAGAAAGACGGGATTCTAGGTATCCTGTCGATTGAGCCAGTGTAAGACGGGGTAGGATGGCGATTCCCAAAATAAAGGCGAGGCAAAGGATCGCGATTTTCTTGAGCATTTTGGATGCTCCCAGTTAAGATAAGTAGCGTTTTACTAATTCAAATTTTGATATGTATTTCTAGATTAACGCAGTTATTCAAACGCAGGGCTAATACTGGCGGCATATTGGGCAATCTGTCTGCGGTAGGATATACAACAGCTTATCTTAGCTCAACTTTAATTATTAGGACAAAAAGTGCGATTCGCTTACGCGATAGCTTCGCTTCACGTGCAGATTGCCGTAGGCATATCGAGCCTCCCGCTTCTGAATGGTATAATTTACTTACAAGTGGTGGCGATAATTATGACTCAAGAACTCATCGATTTAAGAAAAAGCATTATGGAAGGACGCTACACCGATGCTTTAGTAATAGTGGATGAATTAGAAGGAATGAGCAAACAGGCAATTCTGCGTAATATTCAATCCTATTTAAGGATTTTGTTAATTCACTTGATTAAGAATCAAGTTGAGCAACGATTAACCAGTTCGTGGGCTGCTTCTATTCGTAATCCACTTGTGGAAATTAAAAAACTGAATCTCAAGGAAAATAAAACATCCCACCACATCAATTCGGATGAATGGTATACTTGGCTCGAAGAGGAAATCGAGTCAGCAATTCGCGACGCGAGTTCGGAAGTGCTGGATGGGATATATAATGAGTTTCAACTTACTGAAATAGTGGATAGAACCCAGGTAATTCAGAACGCTGACAAATTGTTGACTCTGACATATTACCATTCGGCTAAGGATTTACCCGCAGTGGTAGCTGAAAATTTAACTCAGTTACCTGGCGGGGAAGATTGGAAATTGAATCGGCAAAAATAATAGTGAAATAAACAGTGCGAAACTTATGACTCAAGAACTAATCGATTTAAGAAAAAGCATTTTGGAGGGACGTTACGCAGATGCTTTAGTAATTGTGGATGAATTAGAGGGAATGAGTAAACAGGCAATTTTACGTCAGATCAAATCCTTCTTGAGAGTTTTGGTGATTCATTTGATTAAAAATCAAGTAGAGAGGCGATTAACTGGTTCGTGGGCTAATTCAATTCGCTTTTCCATTCGAGAAATTAAAGAACTGAATCTTAAGGATAATAAAACATCCTATTACATTAAGCTAGATGAATGGGAGAGTATGCTAGAAGAAGAAATTATTGAAGATGCGATCGCTTTAGCAAGTGAAGAAGTATTGAATGGAGCATACAGCCAATTACAACTTTCAGAAATAGTCGATCGAACTCAAATAATCCATATTTCTCAGAAATTATTAGCCTTAACATATTCCCATTCAGCCAAGAAATTACCCACATTTTTAGCGGACAATTTAATTCAGTTACCAGGTGGTCAAGATTGGATAAATAGGTGAAAATAAGATAGCCAAGGAGGAATCACAAAAGTTATGACTCAAGAACTAATCGATTTAAGAAAAAGCATTTTGGAGGGACGTTACGCAGATGCTTTGACAATAGTTGATGAATTAGAGGGAATGAGTAAACAGGCGATACTGCGAAATATCCAATCTTATCTCAAAATCTTGTTAATTCACTTGATTAAAAACCAACTTGAGCAACGATTAACTAATTCATGGGCTAATTCAATTCGCAATTCAGTTAGAGAAATTAAGAAGCTGAATTTGCAAGATAACAAAACGTCTTACTATGTTAAGATAGATGAGTGGGAATCAATGCTTGACGATGAATTTGAGGAAGCAATTCGCGACGCGAGTGAGGAAGTGTTGAATGGTGCTTACAGTCCATTTCAACTTGCTGAAATGGTAGATAGAAGTTTGGTAATTAGTCAGTCTCAAAGCTTGATGAAATTGATGTATAATTATTCGATTAAGCAGTTACCTGGAGTTATTGATGATTATTTGACTCAGCTTCCGGGTGGGGAAGATTGGAAAGCTGGGAGACGATGATACGACTCTTGACAGTAGGGGCGTTCGCGTAGCGTGCCGGAGGCATTAGCATTCGGGTAGTAAATCTTCGGTTTTAACCAATAAATTATATGCCGGAATGCTTCGCCCCTACCCAGATTTATGGCTTAACCGCCTTGGCGGTTGCTATACTACAATTTGCATGATTTTTCGTTTATATAGCCATTATATCTGCTAACAGACCCGCCTGGGAATCAATTCCCAGGCTAATAGCGAAAGTCCTCTGAAGAGGACTGAATATTTCTATTTGGAGTTTAGACTATTAGACTTAAGAAACCGGGTTTTTTAGCAAAGATTTCGGTTTTGGGGTAGGGTTAATTGCGAAAAACCCGGTTTCTGACTTTGGGCAAGATTTGGATATTTTTAACCACAGATGAACACAGATGAACACAGATGTGGATGTAGATTTTTTGCTATGCAGATGATGACTGTTTTTGATTGGTTTTTGGGATAGTCTTTCAGTCCACTTTAGTGGACTTTCGCTATTAGCCTGCGAATTGATTCGCAGGCGGGTGAATGCGTTGGTGCAAGATCTCAATAATTGGTATTAGAAAAGCGAAACCTATCGCATTTGTTGGGTTTCGTACCTCAACTAAGCGGACAAAATCGCGCCCCATTGCCAACCTCAACGAAGGGTAGTGCAATCTTATCGAATTATCATATATATCTGATACGCCAACCATCCTAAACCCAGTCCTAACCAAGAAGTTCCAAGCAAGATTAGAAATGTGTGAAACTTGCTGAAGGACTTGAGTAACTCTTCCGAAGCAAAACCAAAACCAAAAGCAAAACCAAAACCAAAAGCAAAAGCCCAAGCCAAAGCAGAAGGTGCTGAAAAGAAACCTAAAACTGCATAGATTAACAACCATCTTGTTAGCCAAACCCAAGGAATACTTATTTGTTTCTTCGGCGGTAAACTAACCTCGACAGTGCGATTCGCCACTTCCAACAACTTCAACCATTCCCGCATCGACTGAGGACGGTTTTTCGCCTCCAACTTCATCCCCTTGAGAATCGCCCGATTTAACTCAGCGCTAATATCAGCGTGTTGCTTAGGTGGAACTAATCGCACCTTCCTCCGCTTACGTTTTGACGAAGGTGTTGGACGTTGACCAGTGACAACATAATATAGAGAAGCAGCCAAACTGTACACATCAACAGTTGGTTCCCGATAGCCCATCCTCTGTTCGTAAGGGGCAAAAACTGGATGGGCAAAAAACCTTGAACTAACAGTAGTAGGGAAAATTTCCCCAGCAATGCCAAAATCAATCAAAATTGCTTTACCATCTCTCTGTACCATAATATTGCCTGGGTGAGCATCCCTATGCACCAGTCTCGCTTGATGTACCACCGTCAAAGCTTCCCCAATTTGTCGCACGTACTCCACCGCTTCTGTGGGAGGTAACGCCCCTCGCCGCTGCACCAAATTAAACAAACTCTCCCCTGCTACAAAATCCATTACCAGGCAGTATATCCCCCCCTCTTCAAACAAATCCCTGACGCGCACGATATTGGGATGCTTCTGTTCAGAGAGTTTTTCCAGTCGCCGCCCTTCCTCCACGAATCGCCGCAAATATTTCGGGTATTCGGGGTCATTTTTCAGCCTTTCGTTGGGCGTTTTAATCACCATTAGCTGTTGCAGCAGCGTGTGTCGTGCTTGATAAGTAATCCCGAAACCGCCTTCTCCCAGGATTTTCTCGATAATATACTTATCATTCTGCAACCGCTGACCTGCTGCCCAAACCATGTCGCGCTTTCCAGACACTTTGGTTTATTGTGACACAGGATGAGAAAATTGTAGTAACGCACCACTTAATAGTGTTCAGATAAGCACCAGAATAGAAACCCGGTTTTTTGAACAATACCCTCGCCATTTCTTTGTAGGTTGGGTTGAGTGAAGCGAAACCCAACGAATTTGCCCTAGTTTCGTTCCTCAACCCAACCTACGAATCTGTTCGGATAAGCACCAGAATAGAAACCCGGTTTTTTCAAAAAACCGGGTTTCTAACCTCACACTGATGGTCAAATTTCACTTACTCCATAAATTTGCCGCACCTCTTCCAAACTATTTGCCGTCTTGAGTCTTTCCTGAATTGCCTTCAATACATCCACATCCGAAATCTGAGATATTTCTGGCAATAGCTGTAATCCCTCACTACCGAATTTTAGCTCCAAACCAAATTCAATAGCTGACAAGATTCCTTGTTGTAAACCTTGTTGTAAACCTTGTTGTAAACCTTGTTGTAAACCTCGTTGTTCTCCTTCCCTCCAAATCTCTTGATACCAAGGCGATTCTCGTAAAACAGCCATATCCCACCTCATAATTTGCTGGACTAAACGAGTTTCCAATACAAAGGTAGCAAAAAAAGCTAACAGGTTTTCCAACTCATTCAACTGTTCATCAGCACGTAAAAGTTGGACTGCTTGCTGCACTACTGCTTCCTCACCACCACCTCTCAGCACTGGTACAAAGGGAAGCAAAGATGTTAACTGTTGTTGAAAAACTGTTTGGGCATCTACTTCCCAGAGATTAATTACGCGATACTCCTGAGTTGCTCTTAATCCGAAAACCTGCGATTCATAGCCTCTAGCTATAACCACTCCCGGTGTTGGTTGCAAAATATTAATCAGTACCGGGTAGACTGGCAAGTTGTATCGCTCTTCTGCTAGTGCTGCGTAAGCTCGCATTCGTAAAGGCATCCGATTATTATAGCGCAATTGTATCTCGTTCAGCACTAAAAACTCGCCGATTTGTGGACTGTAGGCTTTTACTATTACATCTCCCTCCCGACTAATCCATTGGAACTCAGAGGTAAGAATATCTCGCGCCGTTATATTGGGGGACTGCGTTACCCATTTCACCCAAGCATCGGGTGCTAAACTAATTAAACTTTTGCTACCGATATCTGCTGATTTAGTCATTGGTCATTGGTCATTGGTCATTGCTTAGTAGGTTCAGTGAGTAACTCAAGTTGCTAGTCATAAGATTGAGGCTCTTTGTATGCAGTAGGTATGTTGTTGAGCTTTAGCGCTAAAGCGCAACAACGTACCCATTCCGAGCAAGACCTGATGCAAGTAACTAGCAATTTGAGTTAAGTAAAGAAACCTAACCTACAATATACCGCCCCTTTTGTTGTGGGGTAGGTTCTCGTAGCCCGCCCCACACCCCATAGCAGGCAAGATGCCTGCTCCACAAGAGATTAAGTCGTATACTCGGCGTTAATTTTCACGTAGTCGTAAGTCAAATCGCATCCCCAAGCTTTACCAAAACCACCTCCATTGCCAATACTTACTGAAATTAAAACGGTATCTTCTTTCAAATAAGCACCAGATGCTGCTGTTTTCAAGTATGCACTAGCAGCAGATCGATCGAATGCTAAAGGTTGTCCGTTTTCCATTAGTAAGAAATTACCTAACCTGATTTGCAAATTTTCTTGATCGAAGGCGACACCAGCACGTCCAGCTGCTGCTGCAATTCTTCCCCAGTTGGGGTCGCGACCGAAAATAGCTGATTTAACTAGAGATGAACCGGCGATCGTTTTGGCAACTTGACGCGCCGCTTTGTCATCAGTTGCGCCAGAAACTACTACTTCAACGAGACAGGTGGCACCTTCGCCGTCCCGTGCGATCGCTTTTGCCAAATGCTGACAAACTGCTGTTAACATGGCCTCCAACTTTTCTGCTTCTGGGCCTATTTCGGTAATCGCGGGTGTGCGAGATTGTCCGTTAGCTAAAGCAATTAAGGTGTCGTTGGTACTGGTATCGCCGTCAACAGTAATTTGATTGAAGCTTTTATCGGCGGCGCGACTCAACATTTGTTGCCACAGGGAAGGAGAAACCGCTGCATCGCAGGTAACAAAAGATAGCATTGTCGCCATGTTGGGATGAATCATACCCGAACCTTTGGCAATTCCCCCGATTCGGACTGGACGATCGTGCATGATTGTTTCTAGGGCGATCGATTTTGGCACTAAATCTGTGGTGATAATCGCCTTTGCAGCTGAATCGCCTCCGGTTTCCGATAAGGCGGCGACGAGTTCAGGAATTCCTGCTTTCAGCACATCCATCTTAATCCGCTGACCGATGACGCCAGTAGATGCTAGCAAGATAGAGTCTGAGGGAATATTCAGTATTTGAGCTAAATTTTGGGCGCATTCGATCGCATCAATCCAACCTTGGGAACCTGTAGCAGCATTAGCTTGTCCAGCGTTGCAGAGAATAGCGCTGGCACCTGGTTTAGATTGCAGCCGCTGACGGCAGTAATCCACAGGGGCGGCACGTACAACAGAGGTGGTGAATACTCCAGCTGCGATCGCCTCCACATCCGACACAATCAAAGCTAAATCCGGTAATCCCGAAGCTTTCAGTCCAGCCGTAATCCCCGCCGCACGATACCCCCTGGGTGCTGTCACGCTACCGCTGATTTCCTGCCATTCTGTCATAACTTTCCCCTCCAGCCTTTTGCTTGTCTGAGAGCGGATCATACCATTTTAGATTTTAAATTAAAGATTTTAGATTTTAGATTAAAGAATTGAAGAAACTCTTGCTGCGAGGGATTTTCAGTCAAGTCAACCCATGTTTGTCTAATATCGCTTCCGTTTACATACTCCCCCTAAGACCGCTCCATTCTTTACTTTTGACTTTTGACTTTTGACTTTTGACTTCCGCGTAGCGGCACTAGCTCCTCAAAAAAAAAGGGGAGTCGCTTGGATGGACGACTCTCCCGATCATCAGGGTGCATCTACATACACGATTATAAATGGTTGGGGGTGAGGGGTGATACCCCTTATTGTATTTTTTTGGTGAAGTCTGGCCGCTTTTTGTTAAAGTTGAGACTAAGATTTCAACTTTTGGGCCAGCAGTTGGTTGGTCAGCTGGGGATCGGCTCGACCAGATGTTTTCTTCATCACCTGTCCGACAAAGAAGCCCAACAGTTTGGTTTTGCCGTTGCGGTACTGTTCTAGCTCTTTGGGATTTGCCGCCAAGATTTCATCGATGATGGTTTCTAGAGCTACAGTATCCGAGATTTGGGTTAATCCCTTGCGATCGACCACTTCCTTAGCCGAACCACCACTAGAGAACAACTCCGGTAGAATATCTTTGGCAATCTTGCCGCTGATAGTGCCTGCTTCGATTAGGGAAATCAGTTCAGCTAAGGTGTCCGGTTTGAGGGCAATTTGGGCGATGCTAAGTTTTTCGTTGTTGAGGTAGGCGCTGATATCGCCCATCACCCAATTAGCCGCTTGCTTGGAATTGGCACCAGCGGCGACAACGGCTTCAAAATATTCGGACACGGAGCGATCGTCTGTCAGTACCCGCGCATCGTAGGCAGAAAGTCCCAATTCACTTTCATAGCGGTGTCGTTTCTGGGCCGGGAGTTCTGGCAGTTCCGACTTCCACTTCTGTAGCTGCGCGGATGTCACCTCAATGGGAGCTAAATCGGGTTCGGGGAAATAGCGGTAATCGCTGGAACCTTCCTTGATCCGCATACTGATAGTGCGTTGACTGCCTTCCTCCCACAGCCTAGTTTCTTGCACAATCCGCTCACCGGCTTCCAGTGCTGTGGTTTGCCGATCGATCTCGTAATCGATCGCCCTTTCAATAGCACTGAAGGAGTTCATATTCTTAATTTCTACCTTCGTGCCAAACTCTTTTCGTCCCACCGGACGCACGGAGATATTCACGTCGCAGCGCAGGGAACCTTCCTGCATATTGCCGTCGCTGACACCCAAATAGCGCAGAATTCGGCGCAGTTCTTGGGCATATTCAGCAGCTTCTAGGGCCGATCGCATATCCGGTTCTGAGACAATTTCTACTAAAGCTACACCCGTGCGGTTGAAGTCTACCAGAGAGTAAGTGGAACCCGAAAGGCGGTCGCTACCCGCGTGAACCAACTTTCCCGCATCTTCCTCCATGTGCAGGCGAGTGATACCAATCTTTTTGCGGGTAACTTTACCCGCTTCATCCACCAATTCAACTTCTAGCCAACCATGCTCGGCAATAGGCAGGTCGTACTGAGAAATTTGGTAATTTTTAGGCAAATCGGGATAAAAATACTGTTTGCGGTCAAATTTGCTATAGGGTGCAATCTCAGAGTTGAGGGCTATCCCAGCTTTGACGGCGTACTCCAGTACCTTCTCATTGAGTACTGGCAACACTCCCGGCATACCCATGCAAATTGGGCAAACGTTCTGGTTTGGGCGACTGCCAAATTCGGTAGAACAATTGCAGAAAATCTTAGTGTCGGTACTAAGCTGACAGTGGGTTTCTAAACCGATCACGGCTTCGTACTGAGTTTTAACTGGTGCAGCGGTTGTCATGAGCTAACAAATTGAGGCATAACAATAATCAATCTGCTTCTATTTTAACTTTTTGCAGACAAGCTACAGATGTAGAGACGTTTCATGAAACGTCTCTACATCTGTAGTAACGTAAGTTGCTAGTTATAAGGTACGTTGTTGCGCTTTAGCGCTCAAAGAGCGCTAAAGCGCAACAACGTACCCATTATATGGAACCAACGTCTCTACACCAGAGGGTGTTCATTTGTAGCAGAAATAAATCCAAACTACATAACATAGTAGCTGGAACAAAGCAAGCCAAATTTCTGAAGAGTTTATTTAGTTGAGCGGTCTTTTCTGAATTATGCGATCGCAGCTTTCCCCCATCTTTGTTTACTGGTTACCTTTCCATTCCGTCGCAACCGCCTTTACAAGCATCAACCGTTATACTTCCAGCAACTATCTGGGTTAACTGATTTTCACAAGCAGGACATTTCATAGTTTTTCCTCACCTAGTGACTTTTGCAATTTTACTCGTTCTGCTAATAAATAAAAGATCGCGATGCCCACCCAGTCAGCTGCTAGATCGTAAAAACTAGCACTTCGGTTGGGTGAAAGTGTCTGGAGCAGCTCATCAGCTATACAACTAATTGCCACTAGAAGTGGAGCCAGCGGTATTGAAATAGACCAGACAGAAATTTTTCGTTTGCTTAGGGCTAGATGACCGAAGAAGGCTGCCATACCTAACAATATAAAATGGCCTATTGTATCGTAATAAGGGATGGTGGAGGATTTAACAGGGAGAACTTTCAAGTATGCTGAGATAGATATTGTGATTAAAAGAGCAAAGTAGAACCAAAAAGCAAAAATCCAGCCTTTCTTTGAGGATTTCAACCAGGAAAAGTTCATATTTGTTGAGTCTGCTTATAAGTTACCTACAGCTACAAAAACAAATAAGATGATTCCTGAAATTCTGGCTCTTTCGGAGTTGTGATGTTTTTGTTCAAAAAATCACATTTTCATGTTTCTGCCCCTCTACTCCTCTGCCCCCCTGCCCCTCTGCTCCTCTGCCCCTCTGCTCTTCTCTTTCCCTAGCCCCTAGCTATAGCTTTCTTGCCCACGAGTAGATAAACGGTCATGTCTCCTTTGCCTTTTACCTGGATTACACCCCGGTTTTCAAAATCGAACTTGTCCTTTAAACACTTGTAAGTTGCTTCTGTCATTTGAATACAGCCTGCCACACCATGAGATTCCATGCGGCTAGCAGTGTTAACCGTGTCACCCCACAAATCGTAGATAAACTTTTTGATACCTATGACTCCGGCGACAACAGGCCCTGTGTTGATGCCAATTCGGATACTGAAATCTACATTATTTGCCATGTTAAATTCCTTGATTGCCTCCTGCATATCAAGAGCCATTTCGGCGACGGCGGCGGCGTGATCGGGCCGTGGGTTGGGCAAACCTCCAACCACCATATAAGCATCGCCAATTGTTTTAATTTTTTCCAACCCATGCAGTTCAACCAGTCGGTCAAATGCGGAAAATATTTGGTTAAGTAAGCTCACCAGTTCTACCGGAGATGTACGCGCTGCCAGTTTGGTAAAGCCAACGATGTCAGCAAATAGAACAGTGGCTTCGGGGAAGCTATCGGCAATGATAGATTCTTCTTTTTTCAACCGCTCTGCAATTGCTGATGGCAAGATATTTAGCAGTAGGTGTTCTGCTTTTTCTTGTTCGGATTTGAGTTGTTTTAAAGAATATTCTAATGTTTCTAGCATCCAGTTAATGGTTCCTCCAAGACTGGACAATTCATCTTCTCCAGCACTGGATACGCGCAAGGAAAGATCGCCGCTTGCACCAATGCTTTTGACTCCATTACTGAGACTAGCCAACCGCGACAAAACCATCTTTTCTAATAGCAATAGATTGCCGATTCCAAACACAAACCCGGCTCCAATGAGTGAGAAGAGGAGATAAATTAGGCTAGCTTTTCCTTGGTTGTAAATAAGTCTTGGAAATTTAACTTCCATTAGTAAAGCTGGTTTGCCGTAGATATCCTTCAATATGGTATAACCTGCGATCGCATTTTCATCTAGCGGTCGGACGAGAATCTCCCCATTTTGGATTTGGGATTTGGGATTTGGGATTTCTCCCACCACCTCTTGCTTCTCTTTTTCTGCCAAGGCGGTACTCATTGCCTGTAAGTTGGGAGGTAGCTGTACATTATTTAAAGGATGGATAGTTATAGATAACTGAGTCAGAGTGGCTAAACGCTTGATTTCGTCAGCGTTTAAGTAGCGTCCCATGACCAGCGTGCCGCGAATTGGGCCGTTGAATTTGTTGGTGACGATCGGATGAGAGGCAATCAGCAATGGCCCTTCTGGTACTATAACGATTCCCTCATGACTGGTTTTTGGTGTAGCGTGTTGCACTAAAAGGCTGCTAGCCGTCAAATGCTGTTGCAGTCCCTTTGATACGGGAATCCCTTTCTGATACTTGAAATCGAAGCCTTTGCTGAGGACTGTTCGACGGTCAGAGTCGATTAATACGGTTGTGTTGAGCCTAAAATCTAAGAAAGTCTGATTAGAAAGATTCGTTTTGAGATAGCGTTTGTCGGTATCCACCATGAAGTTGTAGGTGTCGTCCCAAGCACCTAACTGGCGAACCAAGACGCTCAAGTTGCTAACATCCTCATCTAAGGCATCTAAGGCGCGTTTCACTCCCTGAGTAGTATAATCTACCTCCAAGTCTTGGGTATGCTTCATGAGATGGATGTATGCGGTAGCATACAAAACCCCAACTAGCCCTACGAGGCTTAGACCAATAACCAGCAGTGTCTTTTGACGCAGTTTCATGAAATTAGTGATGGTAATTTCAATTTGAAGATTTGAGTTGGCAGGTTGAATTTAATAGGACTTACGCAACTGGCACATAGAGTAGGGTGCGTCAGAGGCTGAAATCCTTATTCTATCCATGTATAACTTCGTCTGATGCACCCTACAAGTTGATTTAAGTGTGACAGTTGGCCTTAGTCCTGTTTAATTGAAAATTTTAAATTTGCATTTCTGTCCAGGCTTAGTATAACTCATATCATGTTCGGTTACATCGGCATTGTCTGTTGTCATCATTGGTTAAATTTAACCGCAGATGAAGACAGATGAACGCAGATGAACGCAGATAAGAGCGGGGATTTTTAGGTGACCGGTTGCATCGTTAGTATATGAGTGAGATAGTCAAATTGTCTGTTGTCATCGTTGGTTAAATTTTTACCGCAGATGAAGACAGATGAACGCAGATTAACGCAGATGCAGAATAATCACACGATTTTTTTAGGTAACCGATGCGTAAGGACATG
>JARCMA010000428.1 GCA_030248405.1 Microcoleus sp. MP8IB2.171 | reverse complement strand
GATTGCTATATCAAGGAGTGCAACCGGAATTAATATCGTTAATTCAAGTCCGCTCCGGGTAAGGCAGGTCATCTGAACCAACAGTATAAAATCGAAAGTGATGTCACCCGCCCCAAGGACGCGAGTGTTAATGATTAATTTATTTTCGAGTTACCAAAACCCAATCGTCCGCTGTTTTGACAACCTCAGCATTCTGCAAACCTAAATGTTTTAAAACAGGTTTTTCTAACAGAAAATAAGGTTGAGGAAGAGATTGCCATTTCTTTTTGAGCGTCGGCGCGTCGGCGACAATAACTTGGCGTTGACTATAAAAATTCAGCGATGGACGGCCCAAGCGGTGAGAAGTAAACACTTGTTGACCGGCCGGAGTTCCTGTGCGGACAATTTCGGCGATCGGCTTAACCGGATAATCCTCAGCCAGTTCCCAAACCCAGTTATCTGAAGCCACCAATACCAACAGCGTCAGGTAAGTTCCCCAAATTAAAACTAATATAAACTGCCGATCTTTGCGGTGCAGCAATACGGCCGCCATTGTCATTGTCAAACCTACAAACATCAGCATTAACTGCAAATCTCGATCGGGAGGCATAATTTGTCCCCCGATCCTTACCCAGCCACTGAAGTACACGCAACCGACGACAGCAACTACAGCCAGCACTGCCAAAATCGCGGGATGAGGCAACAAAGAAATAGCATCAAAATGTTCTTCTGCTTCCTCTTTGATCGGCTCTGGTGGCAGCCACAGTTGCTCCCAAACTTCAGCGAGATAGCTGCCAACAGCAAGAGCAAAAGCTGGATAAATTGGCAAAACATACCACGGCAATTTAGTATTCATCACAGAAATAGCCAGCAGATATACTCCAGTCCAAACCAATACTAATTTTGGCCCTGGAAAATTGCGATTTTCCCAACTCAAACGCAGCCCTTGTAGCCAAAATAACTGCCAGGGCCAAGCTAATTTTAAAATTTCTAAAAGATAATACCAAGGCGGGCCTCTGTGACTGCTCACAGGTTCCGAAATGCGCCGGAAAGATTCGTTAACTAAATTAGCGTGGATGAAATATTGGCCGTAGTGCAGCCATTGGGCAAAATACCAAGCCGCTACTGGCAATGTTCCGATCGCGAATCCACCCCAAAGATACCCAGAAGTGAGGAGTCGCGGGGTATCCCAAACCAAAAAAATACAGCCAACAGCAGCCAGCAGCAGCCCCAACATCACGCCCTTAGTCAGGCAAATGAGTCCGAACCCAATCCCCGCCCCCAAAGCGTAGCGCAAGTCGCGGCGCGATCGTAACAAACACCACATCGCCCCCAGCAAAAAACACAAAACCGCCCCATCCAACATCGCCAAACGTCCATGCCGCACCACCGGTAAGAGCGTCAGATAAACGAGGGCAGAAAAAATGGCGATCAAACGCGGAGGAAACAACTCCCTGCCAATGGCGTAAAGCAGGGGCACTGAAGTGGCTGTCAGCATCGCCGGTACCAACCTCGCCGTGAATTCACTGACACCGCCTGCTGCAAAACACAGCCCGATTAGCCAGTGTACCAGCGGCGGTTTGTTGAAATAAGGCATAGAGTCGATCGTCGGATACAGCCAATTTAAGTTGCCGCGCCAAATTTCGCGACTTACCTGCGCTGCAATGCCTTCATCCCAATCCCGCAAAGCCACGCCGCCCAGATTCAGCCCGAAAATCAGCACTGCAGCCAACAGAAAAGCCAGCATCCACAGTTTGTCTGTAAAGCTGTCATTCCAGCGATTTTTCAGTTTGTGGCCCAGGAATGGAAAGATTTCTGACATAAGTTAAGAGAGTTTTGAGCGTCCCAAACTGCAGGTAAACTTAGACAGCAGTTATTTGCGACTAGGAAAATACCATGAACTTGCCTGTAATTATAGATATTATCATTGGCTTAGTCTTTATCTACCTGACTTTAAGCTTGCTAGCTTCGGAAATTCAGGAACTGATTGCTACTGTTTGGCAGTGGCGGGCGGAACATTTAAAGAAGTCGATCGAAGTGCTGATTTCTGGTGGCAGCGAAGGCGCGAAAGATCCCCTGCAATTTAAGCGAGTCGGACATTTGGCTCATGCGATTTACGCCAATCCGATTATCAAAGATTTGAATCAGGGAGCGAAAGGGCTTTTATCTGAGGGATTCCGCTCTGTTACGCACCGCATGGGGGATTTGTACCACGGAGTTACGGGTACTAAAAATGTTTTCGGCAATAAATCCAGTGGGCCTTCTTATATTCCAGCAGAGTGTTTTTCTGCTAGCCTTTTGGAGACTTTAAAGGTTTCTAGTTTGCTCAGCTCTATTTCTAAAACCCGATTGGAAAGATTTAAAGATTTACAATTAGCACAAATTCAACAGATTGGAGAAAATCTGAGTTTGCCGGATGCTACTAAACCGATTATTGAGCAAGAATTTAGGTGGCTGACTGCGGAGTTCAATCGAGTTGCTGAAGATTATCAAAACAATTTAGCAAGTTTGAACAACAGCTTAGATCGGATGTCGGAAAAGCTAGGATTTTATATTAATGATTCTCAGGTTTATCTACCAGAAACCGAGCTAGCAGGGAGAGAATTTCAGAGGCAGATGGCATTTGTCAAGGCTCGTTTTGATAGCAAAATTGAGCGGGTGGCGCTGCTGGGGCAACTGCAACCGAGTTTCAGCAATCTGTTAAATACTGTTAAAAAAAGTCAAGCTACGGTAGCAGAAATTATGGAGATCAAAGAGGAGAGTCCAATTTATCAACAAATTCAAGAAACCTTGGACAGTATGCCAGAATCTTTGAAACGCAGCCTTTATATTTTAGCGCAGCGCGCTGAAAAAGGCGGCGGAGATACTCAAGAGCAGTTGCAGCGTTTTCAGAAAGAAATTGAAATTTGGTTTGACCAATCGATGGAGCGTGCTTCTGGCGTTTACAAGCGGAATGCCAGAGGGGTGGCGATTTTGCTCGGAACTGCGATCGCTGTCGCTGCTAATGCTGATAGCATTAATATTATTAATCGGTTGTCGAAGGATTCGATGTTGCGATCGACTGTTAATTTGTACGCTCAGCAGTTGGTGACAAACAATGCTAAGACTAAATCAAATAATTTAACCAGTCTGACAAAAGTTCAACAGGATGTCGATCGAGCTTTGGATCAGGTAGCTCTGCCTTTTGGATGGAGCGAACAGAACAGCTTAGAACGAGATAAGCAGGGGAATTTATTGTGGCTGGGTTTGATTGCAAAATTGTTTGGTTGGATATTGAGCGGCGTAGCTATTTCTATGGGGGCTGCTTTTTGGTTTGAGGCGCTCAACAAGATTATTAATATTCGCAATGCAGGGAAAAAACCCCCATCTTCCACAGAATCTTGATCGGTGCAGTTGCGAGACCAATCAATTAACTGTCATACCCTTTTAGATTTTAGATTTTAGATAGGGGAATGACTGAAGACTATCGAGGTTTGAAGCACCGGCTGACAGTTGGATTTTTTGTTAAAAGTGGTATCACGGATAGGATATCGGATCGATCGGTAATTGCGCGTTGGCCGGAAGTAAGGGAAAACACGCAGAATATAAATTCCGTGCGATCGCGGATGGCAGTGCAGCAGAAATAGGCGAAACTGATAGATAGGTTAAATAATAATCAGCAAAATAAACAAGGTCGCTGGCAGTTTCAGAAGCTCTGACTCCAAGGCTGTATCTACCGCTCAACTCACTTTTGGAGGACGGAATATGTTCACTTCTTTAAGGGAAACGACTCCCGCCTCGGAATACGCAAATCCCCCATCCAAAAGCTTTGTATTCAAGGACTCCAGCATCAATGACGGTGGATATTTTGTTTCCAGAATTTGGGCTGGGAAATCTGACTGCATCGAGAAAATTACCTCGGCACTTCAAAAATATGCCTCTATCCTTAGAGAGATTGACAAAGTTGGCACAATTTCTGGCGGCAGCTCGAACCAACTGCAATTAGGCTCTGTTATCCTCAGTTCAGATTACCTGGAACCATACAAAAGTCAATTGCCAAAATCGCATAGTTTTCTGACTCAAAACAGCGGACTTGGCGAGATAGTGATACACTCAGCAACGGCGGTGGGCGCGATCGACAGTTTGCTAATTAAGGAGAGTGATTTAATGGAGGGTGTGGAACGTACCGAGGGCGACTGGGCCGAATGCAATTGTAATTAGTGACGCAGGCGCGATCGAAATCAACGATTTGATCTGACTCCATCTGCAATCATATCAACTCCCGCTGAATAATTTGAATCACGTTTGTAGTGAGGTGGGCAGTCCTCACAGTGTCGGTAGCACGCCATAAGCCAATTGATTGCTAGCGAGGGGTTCCACTTAATATTAGACCGTTTTAACTGTTAGTAAATGCG